>JAODNL010000138.1 GCA_025465405.1 Pseudonocardiales bacterium
GCCGGCTAGCAGCGTTTTCGTCGCCGGCGATCTTGCAGCAGGCAGTGTCTGAGCGCGCGGTGGCGGTGGGTACAGCGCGGAACGACCCCAGGCGTCGATCTATTAAGGTCGTCATGATCATTAAGAACAGCCGCCGCAATGTCTGGCTAGCGTTGCCAAGCACAAGGACCGCAGCGAACGAACCGATCTTGCTCAGTCCGCAGCTAGTCCGCAGAATGTTCGAGGCGGGCCAGCGGTACCCAACTCCAACAGACGCTTCCAGCCCTGTAAATACGGGGATCTGTGTATCAACAACCTACGGCAAACGGGCCTGTCTAGTTCCGCTTCAACGTCTGACCAGCCGCCAACCTGATCGGTACCTGCACGGCTGCTGTCGGGTCGCTGTGCGAATCGACCAACCGTGCCATTGGGCCGGGTTACGCCGCTAACGTGGATTTCGAAATCGGCACCCGCGGCAAAGCTAGCCCGGCCGGCTCTGGGCACTTGGTGCGGTCGATATCTGAGTGCTCCAGGACGGGTGGCGTCATGCGAATTTTGGTACTGGGCGGCGACGGGTTCTGTGGTTGGCCGACCGCTCTGCATATGTCCGACCGCGGCCACGACGTGGCGATCGTGGACAACATGTCCCGGCGCAATATCGACAATGAGCTCGAGGTGACATCGCTGACCCCCATCTCGCCGATGGGCGTCCGCCTCGCGGCGTGGAAGCAGCTCACCGGCAACGAAATCGCCTATCACCGCTTCGACGTCGCGGAGCACTACCACCGGCTGTTGTCGCTGCTGGAGGAGTACCGGCCCGACACGGTCATCCACTTCGCCGAGCAGCGGGCCGCGCCGTACTCGATGAAGAGCTCGTGGCACAAGCGCTACACCGTGAAAAACAACCTGAACGCCACGAACAACCTGCTAGCAGCGATCGTCGAGTCCGGGCAGGACATGCACGTCGTGCACCTCGGCACGATGGGCGTGTACGGCTATGGCTCGGCGGGCATGAAGATCCCGGAGGGCTACCTGCGCGTGATGCTCGAGACCGACGACGGTGACGTCATCGAGCAGGAGATCCTGTACCCGCCGAACCCCGGCTCGATCTACCACCTCACCAAGACCCAGGACCAGTTGCTGTTCGCCTACTACGCGAAGAACGACGGCCTTCGGGTCACCGACCTGCACCAGGGCATCGTCTGGGGGACGCAGACCGAGCAGACCAAGCTGGACGAGCGGCTCATCAACCGCTTCGACTACGACGGTGACTACGGCACGGTCCTGAACCGGTTCCTGATGCAGGCAGCGGTCGGCTACCCGTTGACCGTGCACGGCTCCGGGGGCCAGACGCGGGCGTTCATCCACATCCAGGACACCGTGCGGTGCATCGAGATGGCCGTCAACACCCCGCCGAAGTCGGGTGAGCGAGTGCGCATCCTGAACCAGATGACCGAGACGCACCGGGTTGAGGACCTCGCGAAGCTCGTCTCCGTGCTGACGGGTGCGGAAATCGACTACGCACCGAACCCGCGCAACGAGGCCGCCGAGAACGAACTGTTCGTCGAGAACCGGCAGTTCCTGAACCTCGGTCTGGACCCGATCACGCTCGAGGACGGACTGATGCGGGAAGTCACCGAGGTCGCGCAGAAGTATGCGGACCGCTGCGACTTCGACAAGATCCCGTGCCGGTCGTTGTGGCGCCGCGCCGAGCAGCCGAACGCCACGCGTGCGAGCTGAGGCCGCCGCGGACGCATCGGCGGGCAGGGCCGGCACGCGGTCCGACGCGTTCGTCCGGCACCGCCAACACATGCCGCACTGGCTGCGGCTGTCGCGCTACGCGATCGGGTCGCTGATCTGCTTCGGCGTCTCGGAGGTCGTGTTCGTCGCGCTGTTCGGCGCTCACGTTCTCGGCGCGCGCGGCGCGTCGGTGACCGCGTCGGTCGCCGGCGTGCCCCCCGGTTACTTCCTCAACCGCACATGGACGTGGGGTCGGCGTGGCCGATCGGACTTCCGGCGCGAGGTGCTGCCGTACTGGCTGACGGCGCTGGTGAGCACAGCTTTGGCCGCGGTCGTAACGGGTTGGGTGAACGGGGCCTTCGCGTCTGAGGCCCGGGAGACACGCACGCTGATCAACGCCCTGAGCTACATGACGATCTACGGCGTGATCTTCGCCGCCAAGTACGTCCTGTTCCAGAAGTGGCTGTTCGTCCGTCCTGCGCTCACGGCCGCCGAGCCCGCACCCGCGTCGGCCACTCGCGCAGGAACGTGCGCAGGATGACGGTGGCGTAGCGGGTCCCGTAGAGCACGTTGCGGCCCTTCTTGCTCTCGCCCGCGGTCCGCACGCGCATCACCGTGGGAACCTCGGCGACCCGGAAACCCTTGAAGATCGCACCGATCAGCAGCTCCGAGGTCTGGTACTGCGGCTGCGTCTGGCGGACGTGCTCGGTCACCTCGACGCGCATGGCCCGCAGCCCGCTCGAACTGTCGGTAATCCGTGTCCGCGTGAGCAGGCTGATCAGAGCCGAGAAGAACCGGACGCCTGCATTCCGTAGCGCATCCGTGTTCTCGGTCCTGCCCAGCTGGCGCGAGCCGATCACGAAGTCCGCGCGGTCCTCGGCGAGCAGCCGCACCATGGCCGGTAGGTCGGCGGGATCCCACGGCCCGTCGGCATCGAGGGTTGCGACGAACCGAGCGCCGTTCTCGCGGGCGAGTCGGTAGCCGGCTCGCAGCGCCGCGCCGTGCCCGCAGTTGCGCTCCAGCCGGCACACCAGCGCGCCATGCTCGCGCGCCACCCGCGTGGTGGCGTCGGTGCTGCCGTCATCGATCACCAGCAGCGTGACGTCCAGGCCGTCGATGACGTGGGGAACCTCGTCGAGCATCGGCCCGAGGCTCGGCTGCTCGTTCAGCGCGGCGATCACGACGACCAGCGGCGTGAACGGGCCGCCGCAGCGCTGCTGGAAGTCGCGGATGGCCGCCTCGACGACCCGCGGCGTGTCCTCGTCCTCGCGGAGGGAGCGCCGCACCTGCAGCGGAACGCCCGGACCGCCGTCCGGGCCAGTGGGCGGGGCGGCACTCATAGGGATACCTCCAGACGTACCGGTTCGGCGGACGTGTCGGCCCGTGGACCGAAACCCGCCAAACGCAGCCACCACAACAGCAGCGCGCCCTGCAGTACTGCGAACGCCACGATCGCGACCAGCCACGGCAGCGGCGGCGCCCACGCGGCGTTCCGGACCCACACCGGGGCATCGATGCCGGTGCGATAGCGGTGCAACGCCTGCACGAAGCCGGCGGTTTGTACCAGTGCCGCGGCGAGGCCGAGGACCAACGCCACCGCGAATAGCCACCCGGCGCGTGCGCGGCCCCAGGACCAGCCGTACGCGCAGAGCACCGGGACGCCGACGGCGACGGGCAGGATATAGCGACCCTCACCGACGATCCCGTACTTGTGGGCCTGTGAGTACGCGAGCAGGGTGGGCACCGCGACCGTCGCTCCCACCAGCGCGACCACGACGGCCGCGAGCCGCCAGCGGCGACGCGCGAGGACGCCGGCACCGAGCACGAGCACCGCCGCCTCCCACACGTGGTAGCACCAGCCGGGCATGTATGTGTCGAGCCAGCCGAAGACACCGAGTAATTGCGGGGTGTTCAGGCCGACCTGGTTGAGGGCGAAGTGCAGCACGTCGATGTCGCTGGCGTTCGCGGGCACGGGGCGTCCCGAGGACTGCACTCGCAACGTGCCGTCCGCCAGGATCCAAACCACCGCGAACGCGGCGCAGGCGGCGACCACCGCCGCGCCGACCTGCACATCGCGGCGGCGCGCCGCTGCGCGTACCGGTCGCCAACCCACCACCGCGAACAGCGTTACCGCGATGACGGCGAGCAGGAGCGGCGACAAGCCGCGCATCTGTACCAGCACGGCCGCGGACACGCTCGACCACACCACCAGCCGTCGGCGGTGAGCCGGGTCAGGCCCGGTGAACAGCGCGAGCCCAGACGTCCATAGGCAGAGCGCGGCGCTGATCTCCAGACCGCTCGGGTTCACCATGCCGGCGATGAAGACCTCCATCGGCGTGACCGCCAGCGCGGTGCCGACGACCACCCACCGGCCGCGCTGCACCTGTGTCGCCGAGACGAACGCGGCAGCCAGGAATAGTGCGGACAGCGCCGCGCTCACCAGGCGCATCCAGTACAGCACTGTCGCGCTCGAGGTGACCAAGGACGGCAGCCCCACGACGAAGTAGTACAGCGGCGGGTAGCGGCCCACGTAGGTCGTGGCCTGCAGCAGGCCGTCGTACGCATGCCACGGCGCCGAGCACGACGCGGGGACCCACGGCTTGAAGGCGAAACAGCCCGGGTCCGGCGCACGGGCGATGGTTGCCGGCACCGTGAATACGACGGCGGAATTCACGTCGGAAGCGGCGTCCTTGCCGATGAGCTCGCCTCGGGCCGTGGCGGCGGCCTTGACGGCCTGGACCGGCTCGTCGGGGGCGGCGTACCGAGGGGTGCTGATGCTCCACAGCGCGATGACGGCGAACAGGAGCACGAAGCCGATCGTCGTCTGCAACGCAGGACGCGGCGCGGTGCGCGTCAGCACCCGGCGCACCGTGCCGCTCAAGCTTCGCTCCGATCCGGACCCGTCGAGACACGAAGCCGCGGCGGGCTCGGTGGCCGTCTCTTCCCGTTGCCACCGGCGCCGCGCGGACGAAGGCCACGGCTTCGAGTGCATGGTCCCATTCGCGGATCGGAGCCCGCTGTGGTGACCGGACCCGGGACCTAGTCTTCGCTTGAAATGAACATGACGCCCTCGGCTCAGTGACCGCGCGTACGGCAACGCGACGTCCCGCCGGCATACTGCGTGCTCGGAGGGCCTTCAGCCGGTCGCAGTCGGAGGAGGGAGTCAGCTGATGGATGATCGGTTCGAGGTCGTCGTGGGCGCCGGATCCTTGAGATCCGATGGCGTGCAGTTTCCGCATCGGTGGACCCCGGGCGGCGTGAGCGTCGAGGCGGTCTTCACGGGCGGGCATCTGCTGCACCTGGCCGCGGCGGGGTGCGTTCTCAACGACCTGTCCCGCGAGGCCGATGCGCTCGGGATCGAGCTGTACGGGGTCCGCGTGTCGGCGGCTGGTGGCGTCGACCCGCAGACGTGGCAGTCGAGCGGCGTCGCTTACCCAGTCGAGCTGAGATCGTCCGCTACATCCGATCAGTTGAACAACCTGCTCGACATCGTCGACGATGTTGCGGAGGTTCCGCGCGCCATTCGAGCCGGCGCGCCCGTTCGACGGGTGACCAGATGACCTACACCGCCGACCCGCGGGTCGACGCCTACATCGACGCGCTGCCCGAGTGGCAGCAGGCCATCTGCCACCAGGTCCGCGACCTGGTCCACGCGGCAGACCAGGAGGTCACGGAGACGATCAAGCGCACCGACCGTCCGTACTTCGTCCTGCAGGGCAACATCTGCGCGCTGTTGGCGGCGAAGGACCATGTCAACGTGTTCCTCTACGACGGCGCGATCGTGCCCGATCCCGAGGGGATCATCACCGCCGGCCACGACAACAAAACCGCCCGTACCGTGGCCGTCCGCCGAGGCGAGTCGGTCAACGCCAGCGCCCTGACGGCCATGTTCAGGCAGATCATCGCCAACAACCGCGCCGGCGGCTGGCGCAAGATCAAGCGTGAAAGCTGACCGCGAGGGCCGGGCCGTCCGCCGTGGCTGTGGTCAGCACAGTTAGGCGGAGCGGCTCGGCCGTCACGTCAATCGCGCGTCAGCCGGCGCGCAGGACTCCGAGCAACCCGTGTGACTCGCCATCCGGGCCCGCGCTGAACCAGAGCGAGTTCGCACCGCCGGCCGCCGCGTCCCCGACGAGCAGCCCCCACAGGCCGTCGATCGCGATCGCGTGGTGGTGCTGATCGCGCAGGGTGCCCTCGAGATGACCACTGCGCAGGTCGAACGCGTGGATCCGGCCGTCGCCGAAGTTTCCCACCAACAGGTCGCCGGCGAAGCTTCCGAACGTCGCGGGTGCCACGGCCAGCCCCCACGGCGAGTTGAGCACGCCGTGGCGCGCGAACCGGTGCAACAGCACTCCGTAGTTGGTGTAGACGTCGATGAATCCATGACCGGCCCCGGCGACGTCGTCGTGCCGCGCCGCATTCTGCTTGGCGTAGGTGACGAACACCTGGTTCCCGATCTCGGCGACGTTGAACGGTGCGTATCCGCGCGGCAGTCGGCTGTCGTGGAACAGCAGATCCACCGGCAACTGCGTGAAGGTGGAGTCGAAGACGTCGACGCGGTTGTCGTGGAAGTTCGCGGCGAGCAGTAACGGACCGAACGGGCTGTGCACGAGCGCGAGGCCCTTGTACACCGAGCCTGCCGTGACGTGTCCTACCGCTATCGCTTGGGTTGCCGGTGACACGGCCTGGTTCCAGGCGGCCAGGCCGCCGTTCTCACTGGCGAAGATGAACAGCGCCGCCTTGCTCGTTCCTGGCACGACGAAGCCGGACGTGTCGTTGAAGACCTGCCCGGTGGGTGCGCCACCCGGTACGCCGACGACGAGCGGCACGGCCGACACCGGTGCGCCACCGGTTGCTCCCTGGTAAAGAGTGCTGACGTCTTTACCGTTGTCGGACACCCAGACCGGCGTGTTCGGGCCACGGGACATGCCCCACGCGTTGACCAGGTTCGGGTCGGTGATCGCGGCCTTGCCCGTCTGGTCCGCGACGAGGTTGGTCTGGCGGAACGTGGTCGAGTCCTCGTGTGCGCTTGCCGCCGGAGCCGCCGCTACGGCCACCGCGGCCACCACGACTCCCAAGCCGGCCAGACTCCGTCGTCTCATCGACACGTGCATGACGAGCCCCCTTAGGGCAGTCGGCCTCGCGACGGTCGCGAGAGCCGTCAGGCAGGGACACGACAGGGGTCCCGGTCGGGTTCACCGACACGGCACCGAGCACCGATTCGGCGCGGCTAGCCTCGAGACGTGTCCGCGCCCGTCTCAGGATTCGCGGCGGCCCGTCTGACCGTCGTGCTGCTGCACGGTCAGCCCGGTGCTGCCTCGGATTGGAACGCCGTCGTCGCGGCGTTGCCGGATGACCTCGCCCACCTGGCGCTCGATCGTCCGGGTTACCGCGGCAACCCGCACCCGCCCGGAAGCTTCACCGACAACGCCCAGTGGCTGCTCGGCGAGCTGGACCGGGCCGGCGTCCGCGAGGCCGTGCTCGTCGGTCACTCCTACGGCGGCGGGGTCGCGCTCGCGGCCGCGGCGCTCGCACCGGACCGCGTCCGCGGGCTGGTGCTGGTGGCCAGTGTGGGTCCTGGCTGCTTGGACGGTTGGGATGCCCTGCTCGCCGCACCATTCATAGGGCCGGTCTGTGCGATCGCCGCCTGGTGGTTGACCCCCTGGGTGGCCCGGCGCCGGCTGGCCCGCATCGAGCGCCTGCTCGGGCGACCGTTGGAGCCCCACGAGCACCTGAGTTGGGAGATCTGGGGCAGCGCCCGGCACGAGCACGGCGCGATGTGGCGCACGTTTCTCACCGAGCAGCGCGAACTCGTACACGGCATCGACCGGCTTGCCGAGACGCTTCCGCAGCTCGCTACCCCGAGCGTCGTGATCGCGGACCCGGCCGACAAGATGATCTCGGTCAGCACCGCCTACACACTCCAGAGCCTTCTTCCCAACGCCCACCTCGTGCTCGTCGACGAAGGCGGGCACCATCTGCCACGACGCATTCCCTCCGTCATCGCGGCGGAGATCGCGGGCTTCCTCAGTTCCGGCTTGACCTGAAGTTCGATTGAGGTCTTAGCGTCGAACGATGGAATCCATGAGCGAACTCCGGCGCGGGCCGATCGGCGTCGCGCTGAACGTCTCGGCCGACGACGCGCATCTCGACGAGGCCGCCGAACTGGAGAAGTTGGGATACTCGACGATCTGGCTTCCCGGCGGGCAGATCGACAACCTGGACACGGTCGCCAAGGTCGTCAGGGCGACCACAAGGATTCCCGTCGCATCCGGCATCCTCTCGTCCGACGTCTTCGGCCCCGACGAGGTTGCGCGGCTGTATGCCGATCTGCAGGCAATGGAGCCGGAGCGTTTCGTCGTCGGCCTTGGTGGATCGCAGAAGCCGAAGTCGCTGCGAGCCCTGCACGACTATCTGGACCGGCTGGACGCGGCCGACCCGCCGGTGCCGGCCGAGCGCCGAATCCTGGCTGCGCTCGGGCCCCGCAAGCTCGACCTGGCTCGGGCTCGGTTTGCCGGGGCGGTAACGCTGCTCGTCACGCCCGCTCACACCAGGGATGCACGGCGCATCCTCGGTGCCCGCGCCACCCTCGCCGTCGACCAGATGCTGGTGCTCGACAGCGATGCCGAGCGAGCGCGCGAGACCGCGCGTGGCCCGCTCAGGTTCCTGTCGCAGATCCCGGGATACGTGGCCAACTTCGAAAGGATGGGATTCAGTAGCGCCGACATCTCTGAGCTGAGCGATCGACTCGTCGACGAGCTCGTTGTCTGGGGCGACGCGGACGCGATCATCGCTCGCGTTCGTCAGCACCAGGCGGCGGGGGCGAATCAGGTCGTGCTCAGCGCGCTGAGCGACGGTGATCAACCAGGCCCGATCGAGGTAGCGCGTCGGCTCGCCGGACCGCTGGCAGAGTAGGATCGGTTCATCTTGAAGGTGGCGATGCTCGCTCCTATCGCGTGGCGCACGCCGCCGCGCCATTACGGCCCGTGGGAATCGGTCACGAGCCTGTTGACCGAAGGCCTCGTGGCGCGGGGAGTGGACGTGACGCTGTTCGCGACGGCCGACTCTTTGACGGCGGCTGCTCTCGACGCGGTCTCCCCCCGTGGCTACGCCGAGGACCCTGCGATGGACGGACGGGTCTGGGAGGCGATTCACGTATCGCATGCGCTGAGCCGCTCCGCCGAGTTCGATCTCGTGCACAACCAGCTGGACTGGCTGCCGTTGGCCTTCGACGAGCACGTGCGCGCACCGATGGTGACGACGATCCACGGCTTCTCGGGCCCGGGAATCCTGCCTGCGTATGCACGGTCGCGGTCGGCGTTCGTCGCGATCTCGGACTCGGATCGCAGCCCGGAGTTGGACTACATCGCGACGATCCACCACGGCATCGACCTCGACGCGCTCGTATTCAGCTCGGCAGCAGGGGAGGACCTGGTCGCGTTCGGCCGAGTGCATCCGGACAAGGGCACGGCCGACGCGATCGCCATCGCTCGTCGGGCCGGGCGCCGGCTCGTCATCTGCGGGATCGTTCAGGACGAGCGGTATTTCGTCGAACAGGTCCAGCCACACATCGACGGTGACCGCGTCGTCTTCCGCGGCTCGGTCGGCCCGCAGGAACGAGCGGCGATCCTGGGGTCGTCGGCGGCATTGCTGCACCCGATCCACTTCGACGAACCGTTCGGTCTCTCGGTCGTCGAGGCGATGGCCTGTGGGACCCCGGTCGTCGCGTATCAGCGCGGTTCGATGGCGGAAGTCGTCGACGCCGGCGTCACCGGATACCTGGCGCACGACGTCGCGTCGGCCGTCGAGGCGGTCGCGGCCGCGGTGGTGCTGGATCGATCGGCGGTGCGGGCCCGCGCCTGCGCCCGCTTCAGCGTCGACCGGATGGTCGAGGACTACATCGATACCTACGAGAAGCTCCTTGCCCGTCCACGGCCGGCCGTAGATCAGGTCCTGGTCAGCGCGCCCAACACCTCAGCGATCGGCGACCAGGCGAGCCCGATCCGCGCATCGCCGATCCCGTAGGGCAGCCACAAGATGCCGTCGTGCGCGAACGCCCCGCAGGAGTAAAGGACGTTGGGGACGTAGCCGTCCTGCTCGCTGCGATCTGGCTCCAGCAGCGGACATTCCAGGCGACCCAACACGATGCTCGGATCCCTGAGATCCAGCAGGATGGCTCCGATGGCGTAGGTACGCATTGCTCCCACGCCGTGAGTGATCACGAGCCAGCCGTCGTCGGTTTCGATGGGCGGTCCACAGTTGCCGACCTGCAGGGACTCCCACGAGGCGGTCGGTTCCTGGAGGAGCTTCGGCTCGTTCCAGATATAGCCATCGGCTGACGAGGCCAGGCTCGTGCTCTCGCCGTTGGAACGGCACAGCGCGAGGTGGCGGCCCTCCACTTGCCTCGGAAACAGGGCCATGCCCTTGTTCCGGGCTGCCGGTCCTGCCAACCGGTGTGCCTGGAAAACGCGCAGGTCCGGACTGGTCAACAGCCGTGGCGCGATCCGTTGGCCGTCGTAGGCGGTGTAGGTCGCGCGGTAGTCGACCGTGCCGTCGTCGTCGACGTGTCGGGTGAATCGCGCGTCTTCCATTCCGTGGCTCTCCTCGGCGGCCGAGGGGAGCAGGACGCGCTGTTCCAGCGCGGTGTCATCGGTGAACTCCACGGCGTAGGAGGAGGACACAAGTCGGCGTACCAGCTCGACGGTCGTAGCGGCTCCAGGCCGCGACAGCAGGTCGGGGTGCAGGCCGGCCAGCGCCTGTTCGAGGCTGGCGCCGCTGAATTCGACGGGTAAGGCGTGCAGTACGGCTTGCGCGAGTTCGTCGACGTGCCCCTGATCAGCGAGCGCGGCCCGCAGATGAGCCTTGTGCCACGGGGTTGGCGAGACCGTACCCGCCGCTATGGGAGACGGGCGTGGTGAGAACGACCAGCGTTCACCGGGTCCGACCACCGCCGAACAGAATCCGATTGAGGAGACGTGCCCCTCGCCGATGCCGCGCAAGCTGATCGCGATGCGCACCTCGCCGTCGGCGAGTGAGCTCTGGTCGGGATGCAGCATCGCGCTCGGGTTGCAGACGGCGGCAGCCTCGACGGCGTATTCCGCGGTGAAGGTCGCACCTAGCAGCAGCGTGCGCGCGTGCGTCGTGTGACGGGATTCCTCGGTATGGGCGGCGACGACCGACGCGTGGCCGATGAGTAGTTCTTCGTAGTTCGGGTGTCGGGCCGCGAACTTCTCCAGCAACTGGGCGACGATGCGCTCGACCTCGGGCTCGTCCAGACTCATGACGCGGGCGACGATCTCCTGCGCGCGGGAATGCGGCAGGTGGAGTTCCTCGCCCGGGAGGAAAAGCCGGGCAACCACGCGCGCCGGGTCCCGGTTCAGCGTGGCGCCCGTGCGATGCGCCAGCGGCGGCGTCATCGCAATTCGTTTACGCGCCGTACGTGCTGGGCAGTCGACAGCATCGCCAGGGTTGATTCGGCACCCTGATTCTCGTTGCGGCCGGTCGGCTCGAGGCCGTCGTAGCCGCCGCCGGTGCTGGCGTCGAACATCGGGGTTGCGCTGTCGTTCTGCCCGAGGAACCAGCCCCAGGCAAGCCGAATCCCCTTCAGCCAGCGCGGATCGAGCGTCGCCCGATATGCGCTGGCACAGGCGTCGGCCAAGGCGGCCGCTTCGATCGGTTGCTGGTCGTAGCCAGGCCCGACTTCGCCGCGGCCCCGGCCCGCGGTGGGCGTCACCGACAGATGGCCGTCACGGGTTTCGACACGCAGCAAGAATCGGAGCAGGAGCAGGCCGCGATCGAGCGTCTGGGTGTCGGCGAGCGCAGCACCGGCCACGATCAACGCCTCCACGATTGCGCCGTTGCCGTAGGTCAGCCGCGCTTCGGGCCACGGCCAGTCGGGATTAGGGCCCGGGTGGCCGATGCAGCGAACCGCTTCGACCAGCAGGTCCTGTGCGGAACCATCAATGGGTTGCACGCCAAGAACCTCGGCCGCGCCGAGGGCCGCGAACGCCATGGATCGCCGGTGTGGAGATCGCCGCTGGGCAGCCAGCAAAAATCCGGACAAAGCCTGCGCGCGCCTACCCTCGGTGCTCGCTCGCGCGGCCGCCACCCCGAGGCCCCAGAGTGCGCGTCCCCACCAATCGCCGACTGCGGCGTCGTCGTGCCAGTGGCCCTCGACGTCCATCCGGTTGTGGCACGAGCCGTCCGGGTCCAGCGCCATGAGGACGAAGTCCAGGTAGCACTGCTCCAGGCGCTGCAAGGCCTCCGTTGGCTTGGGTTCGCGGCAGACCACGACGAGGCCCCGGGCGGCGTCGTCCACGCAGTAGCCGTGTTCGCGTCGGGGCGTCGAGTGGGCGGCGTGCTCGAAGAGCCCGCGCTCGTCGGTGAGATGTTCTAGATGATCGAAGACCGGTGCCGGCCGGCCACGACCGGCGGTCACGCCGCGACGCTGGCCGTGATCAGTTGCGAAGCGAGGTCCCGATACTGCTCGGCGACGGCTGGCCAGAGCAACTGCGGCGCCGAAGCCGCCGCGATGTGCGACATTTGTCCGGCCAGATCGCCGCTAGTGATCAGGGTGCGCAGAGCCACGGCGATCGCCGTGGGGTCGCGGTGCGCGACGACGATGCCGGCACCGGTGGCAAGTAGCTCCGTTGCGTGCGGAAACCGCGTCGCCACGACTGGTTTGCCGGCGGCAACCGCCTCGATCAGAACTCCCGAAGTGACTTGATCCACGGAGTCGTAGGGCAGCAGCACGATATCGGCCGACCGCACGAGGTGCGCCAGCGCGGTCGCGTCCCGGTAGTGGCCGTCGAACGTGACCGACGAACTCAACCCCAAGCGGCGCACTTGGTTCTGGAGACCGGTGCGATACGCCTCGCCTTCGCGCTGCAGCACCTTGGGGTGAGTCTGTCCGGCTATGACGTAGCGCGGCATCGGTCGTAGGTCGCGCAACTCCGCCATCGCGTCGATGCCCCACTCGATGCCCTTGCCCGGACCCAACAGCCCCCACGTCAGAATCGTCGACTGGCCGTTGCGGAACATCGGAATACCCGCGCTCGTGGTCGGTGACATCTCTGGCGCGCCGTGAGCGATGATGCTGACCTTGCGCAGGTCGACGTGGTAGCCGGACGCAAGCCGGTCCCGCGCAGCCATCGTCATCGTCACCACCGCGTCCGCCTTGGCGACAACCGCTTCGAGGACCTCGCGCTGGTGCGGCGTCGGTTCGACGAGCACTGTGTGCAGGACCACGATGCACGGGATCTGGAGGCCGTCGAGAAGCGGCAGGATCTCCTCCCCGTCCCGTCCGCCGTAGACGCCGTATTCGTGCTGGACGATCGCCACGTCGCACGCGTTGAGGTGCGCCACGCCGCGGTGCAGGCTGGCCCGGTCACCCATCACGAGTTGAGCGACGACCTCCGCGCCCGGCCGCGACTCGGGCGTTTCCACGAGGCGCACGACGTGCCCTTCGCTCGCGTCGGGCAGCACCAGCGCCTGCCGCAGCGATGCCGTGAACGTGGCCAGACCGCACTGGGTCGGCGGGAAGGTGCTGACAAATCCAAAGCGCGTGCTCACAGAGCGGAGCCTTTCGGTTTGACGGCCCCCCGCTGGTCCAGGACGGAGCCTCACGCGCGAGGTGTTCACAATCGCTGGCAGCGTGTGTGCCAACTATCAGCGAGATTCAGACGGACGAGCAGACACAGCCGCGGGAGAGAGCCTGAGTCAGCGTTGCGGCGCAATAGCGCAGCGCGATGGCGTCGTGCCGGTCCAGCTCGTGCGGGCACGTCGTGCAGGATCCTGCTGGAAGCGTGGCCAAAGCCGCGATTGGCGCTGCGGTCTGTGAATCGGTGGGTGCTGCGGTCATGAGGCGACCTGACTGCGTCGGACTTACCGGCGCTTGGTGGACTGCTCCCAGTCCGGGTCGGCACATCGCGCCGAACTCGACATCAACCGAGACAACACCCAGACTACGCGATATATGGGACCCCTGGATTCATGCGCGGCTGTCTGCCCGGACCCGACGCGAAAAGTCGAGATCTCGCCGAGGTGGCTGACAGGGTAGACGCGAGGGAGATCGGCGAGCCGGGGAGGCAGCCATGCTCGTCTTGTCAGCGACTGAGGTGGAAGGACTGCTGGACCTGGACAAGCTCGTCGACGCCGTCGAGCTGGCCATGATCGACTTGAGCGCCGGCCGCGTGTCTATGCCCTCCCGCGTGGCCGCCCGGGTCGCGGACCGCCACGCGATGCTGGCGGCGATGCCGGCCTTCCTGCCGTCGGCCGGAGCGCTGGTGACGAAGTTGGTCAGCCTGTTCCCCGACAACCGCGACCGCCCCACCCATCAAGCGTTGATCTGCTGTTTCGACCCCGACACCGGCACCCCGGAGGCGGTGATGGACGG
>JAODNL010000166.1 GCA_025465405.1 Pseudonocardiales bacterium
GCCGGCGTTGCTGCTCCTTGCGGAGGCCGTCGTAGCCGAGCAGCCGCAGCGCCTCGGTGAGCGCCTTGTCGAAGTCGGCCGAGTCGAAGCTCTCGCCCATCACGTTGGTGTAGGGGAACTGCTCGGGACGGATGAAGTTACGGCGCCGCAGCTCCACCGGATCCATGCCCAGCTCGTCGGCGAGCATGTCCATCGCCCGCTCGATCAGGTGGATTCCTTCGGGCCGGCCGGCGCCGCGGAACGCGCCGGTGGGCGACGTGTTGGTGGCAACGCAGCGGATGTCGAAACTGCCGTGCTGGACGTCGTACGTGCCAGTGGCGAGGCCTCGCGCGGTCATCACCATGCCGATGCCGATACCGGGGTAGGCGCCGACATCGGTGAGTTCCTCGACCTGGACGCTCGTCACCTTGCCATCACGCGTCGCTTCGAGCGCGACGTCGAAAACATGCCCGCGCGCCTGCATCGTCAGCAGGTTCTCGCTGCGCGACTGCGTCCAGCGCACCGGGCGGTTCAGGTGCCGCGCTACGGCAGCGACCAGCACGTAGTCCGGTTCAGCCGGGGTCTTGCCGCCGAAGCCGCCACCGACCGATGGGCAGGCGACGCGCAGGTCGGCGGCCTCCATGCCGAGCCACATCGCCGTCAGGTCGCGGAAGGCGTGCGGCATCTGGCTCGAGATCCACAGGGTCAACTTGCCGGCCGCGCCTGGAATCGCGGCGATCGCGAGCCCCTCCATCGGGGCGACGGCCATGCGGTGGTTGGTGACTCTCGTGCTGATACGGACGGGGCTGTCCTGGGCCCGTGTGCCCGCCTCGAAGGGCAGGTGCAGCGCGACGTTGGTGCCGGCGTCGGGGAACAGCAGTGGGGCGTCGTCCGCGGTCGCCGCGCGCGGGTCGACGACCGACGGCAGCGGGTCGTAGTCGACATACACCAGCTCGGCCGCATCCTCGGCCTGAGCCAGCGTCTCGGCTACGACGACGGCGACGATGTCACCCACGAAGCGGACGGTGTCGAGGGCGAGCGGCGCGCGGTGGTACGCGTCATGGATCAGTGCGCCGAAGTTGGGGAAGAAGACGCGCGGAACCTCGATGTCGTGACTGGTCAGCACCGCGATCACGCCGGGCGCTGCGATTGCCTCCGACGGCTCGATACCGACGATGCGCGCGTGCGCCACGGGCGAGCGGACGAAGACGACATCCAGCGCGCCGGGAACGTCGAGGTCGGCGGTGAACTGGTCGGCGCCGGTGACCAGGCCCAGGTCCTCCATGCGAACCTGACGTGCACCGATACCGGTCTGGGGCGTCGAGTCGGTCATGCCGTGTACCTCCATCAGTCGGACAGACCGCCGCCGACGCTAACGGCGGTGCCGTGCACGTACGCGCCGGCGTCGCTCGCCAAGAACGCGACCACGTTGGCGACCTCCTCGGGTAGCGAGAACCGGCCCGCGGTGAGCCGCTCGTACGACTGCTCGAGCGCGGCTCGTCGCGCGTTGACGTCGTCGCTGCCGAGGCGTTCAAGTGCGTGCGGGCCAACCATGACACCAGGGCAGACTGCGACCGACGAGATCCGAGTCTCGCGCAGCTCGCGCGCGAGGTTGCGCGTGAATCCGATCACTGCCGACTTGCAGGCGTTGTAGACGGTGATCCCGTCGAGGCTGATCTTGCCGCCCTCCGAGGCGATGTTGACAATTCGGCCCCGATCACTCGGCAGCATCTGAGCGAGGGCCGCTCGCGTCGCGTAGAGCAGGCCGACGAAGTTGAGGTCGATCACGCGGCGCATTGCGTCGGGCTGCTGGTCGAGGAAGGAGCCGTGCAACCGCAGCGCGCCGCCGGCGTTGTTCACGAGCAGATCGAGGCCGCCCATCCGTTCGCCCGCCTCCGCGAAAGTGCGGTGGACGTCGTCCCAGTCGGTGACATCGACACGCATGGCGAACACGTCGGCACCCCACCGGCCGCTTGCATCTTCGGCGACCTCTTTCGCCGCCGGCTCGTCGATGTCGACGGCCGCGACGTGCGCACCCATCGCGGCGAGACGGTGCACGATGGCCTGGCCGAGGTCGCCGCCGCCCCCGCCGGTGACGACCGCGCGCCGGCCGGCCAGGCTCATCAACTGGTCGGGCCGCTTCTCAACCTGGTCGAACGGCAGCCGGTCGAGGTGGAACTGCTCGACGACATCGCTCGGGATTCCGGCGAGGCGCTGGGACACTGGACCTCCCTCAGGGGATTCCCGGATAGTCTATTGACGCTGATAGTTATCATCAATACGCAGATTGCTGGGATACCAGGGAGGCTCGTGTGCCTGACGACAACCAGCGAACGGCTCGACTCGGGATGCTGGCCGGCAAAGTCGTCCTGGTGACCGGTGCCGCGTCCGGGATCGGCCGCGCGACGTGCCTGCTTGCGGCGGACGAAGATGCGCGGGCGCTCGTCGCCACCGATCGCGACCACGAAGGCCTGGCCGCCCTCGAATCCGACCTCAAGGGCAGCGACCTCGAGGTCGCGACGGTCGTCGGCGAGCTGAGCGACCGGACTCTCGGCGCCCGACTCGTCGACGTGGCCGTCGACCGATTCGGCGGTTTCGACGCAGCCGTCAACAACGCCGGCATCCGCGGCACGCTCCAGCCGATCGCTGAGATGGACGATGCAACCTTCGAGGAGGTCATCGACGTCAACCTGCGTTCGGTGTACCGCTGCATGCGGGCCCAGCTGCCACACCTGTATCAGCGCGGTGGCGGAGCGA
>JAODNL010000169.1 GCA_025465405.1 Pseudonocardiales bacterium
GTCGCGACCACACGTGGCGCGACGGCGCCGACGAGTGGATCCGCGAAGTGCGTCGCGAGCTGCTCGATCCACCCCTCGGGTGGGACGCAGTCGCTGTCGACGAAGGCGACGAGCGCACTGCTGACACGGGCCAGTGCCGTGTTGCGGGCTGCGGCCGGTCCGCCGTTCTCCGTGCGGCGCAGCAGTGTCGCCGCGTGCGCAGCCGCGACGCCGGCAACCGCCTGAGGCTCGCACGATCCGTCGTCGACGACGACCACGGGATGGGCGCGACCCAGGGCCGCCAGGCAGCGGTCCAGCAGCACGGGCCGGTCGCGGACCGGGATCACGATCGTGACGTCGGCCGGCTCCGACGCCGCGGGAGGGCGCGGCTGAACCAGGCCCGCGTCGGTCAGCCGCCGAGCGAGCGTGCGCGCCGCAAGAGACGTTGCCGGGCCGGTCTGCAGCTCGGCCCACGCGCGGCGGCCGGCCGCGGACAGCCTCATCACACGCAGTGGCGAGCCGCCGACGAGGGTGGACTCGTCGGGCTGCTTCGTGTCGTCGTCCACCGTGACCCGAAAGCCGGCCGGCAGTGGCCCGGTCACAGCGCCAGCCCGCCGTCGACGGGCACCACGACACCAGTCATGCCGCTGCTGGCGGTTCCGGCGAGGAAGACCAACACCGCGGCGATCTCGTCCGGATCGAGCAGGCGACCGACCGGTTGCTGGCCGCCGAACGACTCTGCGCCGGGCAGGCCGTACAGCCGTGCGCTCTCGTCCAGCATGCGCGTGGCGGTCGAGCCGGGGCTGACGGCGTTGGCGGTGACGCCGGTCGCGCCCAGCTCGCTGCCCAGCGCGCGAATCAGCCCACCGACACCGGCCTTCGCCGCGCAGTAGGCAGCGAGCATCGGCAGGCCTCGCGTGGCTGCTGCGGATGCCACGGCGAGGAAGCGCCCGCTGCGCGGTTCGGGACGTCGCAACAGCGCGGGGATCGCAACCCGGGCGAGGTTCAGGACACCGCCGAGATCGACGTCCAGGACGGCCTGCTCTCGAGCGCGGGGTACCTCCCACAGTGGCGCCCCGCCGGCGATCACCCCGGCGCAGGCGATCGCGGCATCCAGGCCGCCCCAGCGAGTCTCGGCCTCGGCGACCGCGGCGGCGATTGCCTCGACGTCACGGACGTCGGCGACGAACGGACGCACCCGGTCATCGCCACCGGCTCGTCGATTCGCGTCGGCGACGAGGCCGTGCAGCTCGGCCTCCGACGCCAGAGCGTAGGGCAGCGCGGCGTCGTCGGCCGCGCAGTCGACGGCGAGAACCGACCAGCCGTCGGCGGCAAGCGCCAGCACGGTGGCGGCGCCGATGCCCCGCCCCGCACCGGTGACCACTGCGACCCGAGCACGTCCGGCGGCCGAAGAGGTCACGTCGGCGCCACTTCCTTTGCCCGTTGTGCAATCGTGAATTCCGCGGGCCACTCGTCCACCATGTGGATCAGCTCGGCCGAGAGCCTGTCGAGAAGGGCCACGCCCTCCTGTTCATGGGCTCCGGTCGGGTCGCCCAGCACGCCGGAGTCGCTCACGGCACGCACTCCCCCAGTCCGCAACAGCGGCCATAGCTCCGCCAACGGACGGGTGTCCCCTGGCCCGGCCTTGACCATCTCGACGCGGTCCGGGGTCAGCGCCAGCAGCATCGACGTCTCGGGCCGGCCGGCGTGCGGGTCTCCGTCCCACCGCGGCATGAAAGATCGCACGTCGCGTGACTCGGCGCGCAGCCGGTCGACGGCGCGCGTCACCGGCTCGGCATTGCCGCCATGCGCCGAGACGAGCAGCAGGCGATCGAACGTCTCAGCCGCCGAGCGACCCAGTTCGACGAGCACGAGTTCGAGCGCCTCCTGCCCGATCGACAACGTCCCGGGATAGCCGGCGTGCTCGCCGCTGGACCCGTAGCCGAGCGGCGGTGCGACCAGCACGTCGTCACGCGCCGCGGCAAGCCGCTGGCAGAGCGCGATCGCGATGTCGGTGTCGGTGGACAGGGGCAGGTGCGGTCCGTGCTGCTCCGTCGAACCGAGCGGCACGGCTAGTAGTGCACCCGCGGCGGCCAGCGTGCTGACCTCGGGCCAGGCCAGGTCAGCCAGCAGGGCCATCGCGTCACCGACCTGGCGCGCCGAGCCCGGCGAGCGGGTTCTCGTTGCACGCGCTCACCGGCGGACGGCTGCCGAGCGTGACCGGCACCGGCCGCGAGCGATGTGAATGGTCCAGGGACGGACGCGGCGCAGACGCACCGTCCACGCCCGCGAGCGCGGACTCGCCATGCCCTTTCACGCACTCCGGATCGGGTCCGTCGAGCGGAAGGCCGGTGAAGAATTTCGCCGCCATGCAGCCGCCGCGACAAGCGTCGAAGGCCGAACACGAGCTGCACGCCCCGCCGGTCTGTGGCCGGCGCAGATCGGTGAACAGCTCGGAATGCCGCCACACCTCGGTGAAGCCACCGCTGCCGCGCACGTTGCCGGCCAGGAAGCTCTCGTGAATCGCGAACGGGCAGGCGTACACGTCGCCGACCGGATCGATCAGGCAGACGACGCGGCCCGCGCCGCAGAGGTTCAGGCCGGGCAGCGCCTCGCCGTATCCCGCGAGGTGAAAGAACGAATCACCCGTCAACACGTTATCGCCGCGTGCGAGCAGCCAGTCGTACAACGTGCGCTGCTGCGCCGCGGTCGGATGCAGCTCGTCCCACACGTCCGCACCGCGACCGGACGGACGCAGCCTGGTGATGCGAAGCTGCGCGTCGAACCGGTCGGCAATGGCCTTGAACTCGTCCAGCTGGCCGATGTTGTGTCGCGTCATGACGACCGAGATCTTGAATCCGGTGAACCCGGCATCGGCCAGGTTACGCATCGCGCGCAGCGCGGTCTCGTAAGAACCGACACCGCGCACCGCGTCGTTCACCTCGGCGGTCGCGCCGTCAAGAGAGATCTGTACGTCGACGTAGTCACTGTCCGCGAGTCGACGCGCGACGTCCGGGGTGATCTTGACACCGTTCGTGGAGAACTTCACTCCGACGTGGTGGTCCGTGGCGTAGTCGACGAGCTCCCAGAAGTCCGGGCGCACGGTTGGCTCGCCGCCGCCGATGTTGACGTAGAACACCTGCATCCGTTCGAGCTCGTCGATCACGGCTTTGCACTCCGCCGTGCTCAGTTCGCGCGGATCCCGCCGACCGGAACTGGACAGGCAGTGCACGCAGGACAGGTTGCAGGCGTACGTCAGCTCCCACGTCAGGCAGATCGGAGCATCGAGGCCGAACTGGAACTGCTCGACCAGGGATCCGACGCGATGGGACGGCGCGGCAACGGCGGTCATGGGGCTGTCCTCTCACAGATCATGCTGGACGCGGCCAGGCCGGCGAGCGCGGATACGTAGGCGGGCATCTCGTCGGCACCCACGCCGGCGGCCACGCAGGCGGTTCGCGCACTGCGCTCGGATTCCAGCGAGCTGACGACCGTCAGCAGGGTCCGGTTCTTCAGGAACGACAATCGGCGGGTGCCGAAGTGATACAACAACGCGCCGAAGCGTTCGGGCCGGATCGACACCTGCGGGTGCAGCCGCCATCCGTGGTCGAGTTCGAACGCCGACGCGAGCGACTGCCCGATCCGGTCAGTAGACACCGCACATGCCGTCGATCGAGACTTCCTCCACGAGCACGTCCTCGACGAGCGCCTCGGCGGTCTCGTCGTCCGGCTCGATCACCACAACGGTGTCCTCGGCCATGTCAGCTTCCTTCCGTCGCACGGGTGGATCCCACGGATATTCGACACGGAGTGACGAATAGTTCTTACGTTATCGTCACCGGGTGACGCAATCAAGAGCCTGACCGGAGAGGCGATCGCCATGTCCCTCGAGGAGCAGTCGGGTAACGGCGCTCGCCGGGGGCGACCGCCGGGCACGAGTGCGCGTGCGCTGGAACTGATCGCGCTGCGCCTGTTCACCGAGCAGGGCTTCGACGAGACGACCGTCGAGCAGATCGCGGCGGCAGCCGGCGTGAGCCGCAGGACGTTCTTCCGGTACTTCGATTCGAAGGCCGCCGTGCTGTGGCACGACTTCGACGGAGAAGTGGACGCGTTGCGCGACGCGTTCGAACGGGTACCTGCGGACGTCCCGCTGATGGACGCCATCAGAAACGTCGTCGTCGGCGTCAACCGGTACCGCGCCGAGGACGTGCCGGAGCTACGCACCCGGATGAACCTGATCGGCTCCGTGCCGGCTCTGCAAGCAAGCGCCGCCCCGCATTACGACGCGTGGGAACGAGCGGTCGGCGACTTTGCCGCGGCCCGCCGCGGTGAGTCCACGGATGCGCTGATTCCGCTCGCCATCGGCCGGACCACGCTCGCCGCCTGCCGCGCGGCCTACGACCAATGGGTCGTTCGGGCCGACGCCGACCTGACCGTCTATCTCGAGGCGGCGCTTCGCTCGCTCGCCGCCGGTTTCGGCGAATCCGCGACATCCGGCAATTCGGTGCGCGCGCTACGTTGACATGAGTCGCCGCGGGGAAGGACTTCACGATGAACCCAATTCTCCCGCCATCGAATATCGAACTGAGCAGCCAGCTGTCGACGTTCTACGGATTGTTCGTCCTCTCGCTGATCATGTTCGGCCTCCAGGACGAGGACGAGATCTTCCGGTTGGCAATCTCGGCGGTGCCTTCGTTGGGACCGTTCCGGGTCGCGAATACCGATCGCGGACTCGGGTCCGGCGAGGGCGTACTGGAGGCGGTCCGGGACCCGGACGAGCCGCAGACCGTTGACGACAGCGAGCCGGAAGCGCGATTGGAGATCGCCGGATTCGGATGGGCGCGGACGTACGAGCTACGAGGCTTCGACCGCGTCCACGGACACCTTGTCGCGGTCTCCGATGGCACGCCGAGCGAGCACGAGCAGTTCCTGCTCAAGGCTCTGGTACATCAAACGTCGGCGGCGCTGTCCAGCGCCGGCATGTATTCGGACGCGGTGCGGCGTAGCGATCGGCTGAGTGTCCTCAACGACGAGAAGGCCTCAGCGAATCACCGCCTGCAGGACACGATCTCGAGCCTGGAGCGCCAGGCCCGCACACATGAGCGCCTCGCGCAGGCCATGGCCCGCGAAGGGGAAGCCGGACTCGTCGACGCGCTGTACGAGTTGACCGGTCTGGCCGCGGCCATCGAGGATCAGTTCGGCAATCTGAAAGTGTGGGCCGGGCCTGATCGCTCGCCTGCGCCGCGGAAATTGAGCATTGGGCGCTTGGCGGAGCTTCGGCGGCGGATGCTCGCGAGCAACGGGCGCCCCATTCGAGCCGGTGGCCGGCTGATGGCCAGGGCGAAGCCCGGGACCGACGTCCTGGGCTTCGTAACGCTGCTGGATCCACATCGACAAGGTGCGATGTACGAGACCCTCGTTCTCGAACAGGCCTCGAGCCTGTTGGCGATGGAACTGGCTCACCAGCGGGGCGTGGCTGAACTCGAACTCCGGCTGCGCCGAGAGTTGGTCGACGAGCTACTCGACGGCGCCGATTCGGCCAGCGTGTATCCCCGAGCGGCTGCCGTCGGGCACGACCTGCAGGGCCCGCACCACGTCCTCTCGCTGCGGTGGCGCGGCGACGCCGACGAGCGCGCCACCGCGGCGGCGGCGGAACGGGCGCTGGACCATCTCGGCAACAGCTGGCTGCTGGCGCGGCGCCAAGGCCGGTGCGTCGTGATCGTGCAAGGACTGCCGGACACGCGCCGGCTCTTCGAGGCGATCGCCGCCGACCTGAGTCCGGACGGTTCGATCGGCGTCGGCCGGACCTGTGACGTGCCCGCACAGATTCCGGAGTCCTACGAGCAGAGCGTGCGCGCACTCAGCATCCGCGAGCGATCTCGATCCCCGAACGGTGTCACCTCGTTCGCCGAGCTCGGCGTCTACCGCATCCTCGGCACGCCCCAGACGATGGACGACGTCGCGGCGTTCGTCGAACAGTGGCTCGGCGCGCTACTCGCCTACGACGCGCGACGGCATACCGATCTCGTCGCGACGCTGGCGCAATATCTTGACTGCGGGGGTAACTACGACCAGACGGCGGACGCGCTACTCATCCATCGAAGTACCTTGCGTTACCGGCTACGACGGATCCGCGAACTGGCCGACGTCGATCTCGGCGACGTGGACAGCCGGTTGAACCTGCATCTGGCGACTCGGGCGTGGAAGATCATCAACTGACGTCTGATCCCGCAGAGCGACTTCGCGGCACACGATACGTCCCACGAGGTCCAGGACGCGACGGGCACGGCCCACGACGATGAGAGCATGGCCAGCCAACTGCAGAGCAACACGGACTTCCGCCGGTACACCGACCCGGACCCGGTTACGGCGTATCGAGCGGACGCCGCGCCGCATTGGCACCTGATAGGGCAGGAATTACGTCCCGTGCATGAACAGCTGGACACGCTCTCAGATGCGGCCGTCTGGTCCTCGCTTGCCATGCCGGCGTCGACCACTGCGCCCGCTGACAACGGAATGGCAGTCCGGCTGCCGGGCTTCGCGGTGGCGTCGGTGATGCGCGGCAATGAGTACAGCTGCGTCGTGATCACCGGAGACCTTGACGGACGTGCCGTTGCTCAAGTCCGGAGCTACCTGCGAGCGGTGCTCGATTCCGGCGCCCGCTGGGTCCTCGTCGATCTGTCTGGTGCCGGACAGGGCGCGGAGCGGCTCGCCCCGACCCTCATGCAGTCGCAGCTTCGGTTGTGGGCAAGGCATGGCGTGCTGGTGCTACTGAATGTTCCTGCTCAGATTCAGGCCGCGTACACACTCGGCCGGTTGTCGCAGGCATTGTTCACCTGCGATCCGGCGCACTGGCCAGCGGTTCCCGGCTCAGCCGTCTCCTCCTAGAGCGCGCGTGACGCGAGGAGTACGGCGGCATGACGAGCCAACCACCCCTTAGACAGGTCTCCCGGCCCGAACTTGCGGCCGGACGTCACGTGTGCGCGATGTACTTCGGGAACGCGCAGCGAGACCAAGTGCTGCTGCCTTACCTCAACGACGGACTCGCGCGCGGCGACAAGTGCCTCGTCGGGATCGACGGTTCCGAACCCGACGCCCTGTACAAAGGCATCGACGACGCCGAAGGCTATGCCGCCACCGATCAGCTCGTCGTGCGCACGTCGCGCGATCCCGTGGTCGTTCGCGAGGAATTCTCGATCGATCGGATGACCGGCTTCTGGGCCGGTGCCGCGCAGTCCGCGCTCCGCGACGGGTATGAGTTCGTCCGCTTCGCCGCCGAGGCAGGATGGTGGATGCCCCAGCTGCCGGACGTGTCGGAGTTGCTGCGCTACGAGACAGAACTCAACCGCTACGTGGGGCGCTATCCCCAGTCGATCCTCTGCCTGTATGACCTGACCGTCTACGACGGTGGTCTTGTGATCGACCTGCTCCGCCTTCATCCGGTCGTGATACTCAGCGGTCGCACGCTCGAGAACCCCTATTTCCTCTCGGCCGACGAACGCTCGTCCAACCAGTAATCCCGGCGCCCGGTCCTCGGAGGTACGGCCTGCTTCAGAAAGCCTTACTGAGACGCTATAATCGAGTCACTATATGCGGCGGCAGACAGCGGCCTCCCAGTGCGACGACGACCCTGGTCAGCGGGTCGATAGGCGGACATACGCGTTGCCCATCAGGTTCGTTCCCCGAGAGGCCCCGTGCACCGGGTGTGGAGTTCTCGTCGCCCTGAAAATCATCATCGGCGCCTCGGACCAACGCGATCTGCTGGTGCGCCAGCTCCCGATCCACGAGGACGACGGCACCCCAGCGGACCGGGCTTGTCAGAAGGCGTCGTCGCGTCGGTAGCGGTTGGCCTGATTCGACCCCGGAGGTCAACCGCGGCGCGCTCGGCTGGACTCGGCAGGCTGGCCCGATGACCCGCGGACTGGGTCAGGGTGGGCGCATGAAGGGCCTCCAAGCTTCCGCATCCCACCTCGCCACCGAGTCGCGTGACCTCGAGCGCGTGCTGTCCGCGCTGGCCGAGTTGAGCGGGGACGCCAGCGTGGCGACCTCCGTGCAGGAAGTCCTCGATCGAATAGTCAGGTTTGCCGCGGAGGCAATCCCCGGTTGCGTGGAAGCCGCCGTGATGATCACCGCACCACGTCTTGTCGCGAGCACGCGGCCCAGGGCGCAATGGGTCGCCAAAGCCGATCTCATGCGCGACGGTACCCAGCGGATCAGCGCCCAGAACGGCGTCGTCATCGAGCTGACGTGCGCCCGGCATTCCCGTGGCGTGCTGGCACTGTACGGCGACGTCCAGGGCGCAGTCAGCGTCACATCACCGTCGGTGATCGCATTCGCGCGCTGTGCGGAGCTCGCGATCAACCGCGGCCAGGCGCTGGAACATGAAGCCAACCTGCGCAAGGCGCTTCAGACCAGTCGAGACATCGGCACCGCGCTCGGCATCGTGATGATGAGCGACAAGTCCACCTCGGAGCAGGCCTTCGCGCGGATGCGAGCGCTGAGTCAGCGACACCATTGCAAGATTCGCGACCTTGCGACGGAGATCGTGCTGTCCGGCGAGCTGCCCGACGAAGGATCGCTGCGCCGCAGGTCGCCCTCGGCGACCGATCGTCCATCAGGCATCCGAGTGGGCGAGGCGGAGGACCGCCCGCAGTGACGGGTTGGAAGTCACCTGGACCGACCAGCAGTATCGGGCCGAGCGAGGTCGTGCTGGTCGAAGGCTCGTCCTTCTGCATCAGCTCCGCGGCGGGTGACATCACCCGTGGTGGTGTCCACGGGCTCTTCGTCCAGGACACCCGCGTCCTGTCGAGGTGGGATCTTTACGTCAACGACGACCGGGTCCGTTCCCTCGCGGGCGTCGCCGCCGAGCCCTACCATGGCCGCTTCCTCAGTACCGCCTCCGCCGCCGGACTGCAGCGCGAACTGATCGTGGAGCGGCTGCGCTGGATCGGTTCCGGGATGCGCGAACAGATCACGGTCCGCAACTTCGGCCGCGAGTCCGTCGAGTGCACCATCGTGATCGCGTTCGGCGCCGACTTCGCGGATGTGTTCGAGGTGAAGGATCGCCGGGTGCGCCGCCGGGCGACACATGTCGCCACGTCCGGACGCCGCTGCACCATCGAGACCCATTGGCGTGGGCATCAGCGCGCAGTCGTCATCGAGGCTGAGGGCGCGACCTTTCAGGAGAAGCGCGCCACGTTTGCGCACGTGGTGCCGCCGCACGGAACCTGGACGGTCACCGTCGGCGTCAAGGTCCAGCTGGACGGCGACGAGCTTCCGCAGCTGCCCTTGGGTGCGCCGATCGAGGAATCAGAGCCGGCTCGGCGGCTGCTTCAGTGGCGCCTCGACGTGCCGGTGGCTCGCACCGAGGATCCAGCGCTCGCACGGGTCCTACGACGCAGTCAGGAGGATCTCGGATCGCTTCGGATCGCGGATCCCGAACACCGCGATCGAGTTGTCGTGGCGGCCGGAGCGCCCTGGTTCATGGCCCTGTTCGGCCGCGACTCGCTATTGACTTCGCTGATGGCACTGCCGATCGACCATCGGCTGGCGCTCGGAACTCTGCAGACGCTCGCCCGCTATCAGGGCTCGCGGATCAACCATCTGACCGAAGAAGAGCCCGGCCGCATCCTGCACGAACTGCGATTCGGATTGGACTCCGCGCTCGCCCTCGGCGGCGAGAACGCCTACTACGGCACAGCGGACGCGACCCCTCTGTTCGTCATGCTGCTCGGGGAACTGCATCGGTGGGGACTGCCGCAGGACGACCTCGCCCCGCTCCTGCCCCACGCCGATCGTGCGCTCGAATGGATCACCGAGCATGGTGACCGCGACGGCGACGGGTTCATCGAGTACGAACGAACCAACGATCGCGGACTGGCCAACCAGGGTTGGAAGGATTCCTGGGACGGTGTGAACAACGCCGACGGCACGCTTGCTTCGCCGCCGATCGCGCTGTGCGAGGTGCAGGCGTACGTCTACGCCGCCTACCTCGCCCGTGGACATCTCGCTCGAGACGCGGGGCAGCGCGAGGACGCGCACGCGTGGACTGCCCGAGCCGAACGCCTCAAGCAGCTCTTCAACGAGCAGTTCTGGTTACCCGACCACGGTTACTACGCCGTCGCTCTCGACGGCGCCAAGCGTCCGGTGGACGCGTGCGCATCGAACATGGGTCATTGCCTGATGGCCGGGATCGTCGACGCGGACAAGGCCGGGCAAGTCGTCGAACATCTCATGTCGGACCGCATGTTCACCGGCTGGGGAGTGCGCACGCTCGCCTCCGACATGGGCGCCTACAACCCCGCGAGTTACCACAACGGGTCTGTTTGGCCGCACGACAATGCGCTCATCGCCGCCGGCTTGATGCGCTACGGCTACGTCAGCGAGGCACAGCGCGTCGCGACGAGCTTGATCGAGGCCGCCGAACATTTCGACGGCCGGCTGCCCGAGCTGTTCTGCGGCTTTCCACGCGAGGAGTACGACGAACCGATTCCGTACCCGACGTCCTGCTCCCCCCAGGCGTGGGCCGCGGCGGCCCCGATCCATCTTCTCCGCATCCTGCTGCGCTTCGATCCGTGCGTACCGCATCGGAAAGTATGGATGGCCCCAGTGCTCCCGAGGAGCTTCGGCGCCCTGGAGATCGCGAACGTCCGTCTCGCGGGCTCGTCGGTGTCGGTGGACCTCGACGACGACGACTTCGAGGTCCACGGCCTTCCCGAAGGCCTGGAGCTCGTGCCCCAGCCCTATCGGCCGTCCACCCGATCGCCCTAGCGGCCCTGCTCAGTTCTGCTGGGCATAGTCCTGCTGGGCCGACTGACCGAGAAACGGTTGAGCATGTCGTGCCGACCCGTCGCGGGTCCGCGGCTGGAAACACTCGAAGGATGAGACTGGCCATGGTGGCGCCGCCCTGGTACGAGCTTCCCCCGAAGGGCTACGGCGGAATCGAGTCGATGTGCGCGGATCTCGTCGCTGGGTTGCTTCAGCTCGGCGTCGAGGTGACGTTGATCGGGGTAGGTCGCAACGGAACCGAGGCACGGTTCATTCCTACACTCGATCAGCCGCAATGCGATCGCATGGGCGACGCGATGCCCGACGTGCTGCACGCGGCCGCGTTGCCGGAAATCCTCTCGCGACTGGCCGTTGACATCGTGCACGACCACAGCTTCTTGGGTCCGCTGCTCGCCGCCGGTCGCGAGGTAGCGACCGTCGTGACAGCTCACGGTCCGCTCAGCGGCGACATGGGCCGCTACTACCGGTCGATCAGCAACACTGTAAATCTCGTCGCCATCTCGCAAGCCCAGCGCAGTACCGCGCCGGAGCTGCGCTGGGCCGCGACTGTGCACAACGCGGTCCGGATCTGCGACTTCCCGTATCGCGGCAAGAAGGCGGACTTCGCGTTGTTCCTCGGGCGGCTTGCTCCGGAGAAGGGCCTGGCCGACGCCATCGACGCGGCCGCCTGCGCGAACGTGGAGTTGGTGATCGCGGCGAAAGCCAGCGAGGCGAGGGAACAGGAGTACTTCGAGCGCGAGATCGTGCCGAGACTCGGGCCGAAGGTGCATTGGCTCGGCGAGGCGGACCATGTCAGCAAGCGTGAGCTGCTCGCCTCCGCGCGGTGCCTGCTGTTTCCGATCGCGTGGGAAGAACCGTTCGGCATGGTGATGATCGAGGCCCTGGCGTGTGGCACCCCGGTCGTCGCCCTGCGCCGTGGGTCGGTACCAGAGATAGTTCGGCACGGCGTGACGGGCTTGATCTGCGACTCGCGGGACGAGCTGCCAGCTGCGCTGCGGCGTGTCGTTGCGCTGGACCCGGCGGCGTGCCGCGCCGACGCCGCGAACAGGTTCGACA
>JAODNL010000172.1 GCA_025465405.1 Pseudonocardiales bacterium
GCAGAGCCTGCTCACCGCGGTGCAGTCGTCGATGTACATGGACTCCGGACTCGATCCGCTGTCTCTCGCCCGCCAGATGGAGAACCTGTCCGCCGACAATATTGTCGGCCAGACGATGCCCACGGACGGCTTCGGCACCTCGGACACCGGTTCGAGCATCCTCAAGGTGTCGCCTTCCGAGGTGAAGGCGTTCTTCAACAAGCTGATCGGCAGCGGCGACACGAAGCTCAGCACAGCGAAGACCGTGGCCCCGTCGAGCATGACCGTGGACGTGATGAACGCCGGCAGCGGTGTCAACGGCACGGCCCACCAGAACTCCGTACTGCTCCAGCAACAGGGCTTCCACATCGGCGCCGTCGGTGACAGCACGACGACGAGCACCTCGACGACGATCGAGTACCCCGACGGCATGCAATCGCAGGCCAAGACGCTCGCCGCCTACGTTCCCGGCGCGGTACTGCAGCAGGTTGCAGGGGTCTCACACGTCAGGCTGCTGCTCGGCTCCGACGGGCTCAACGCCAAGGCCAAGGCCGCGACGACGACACCGACGAGCCCGACGGCACCCAAGACCAGCGCGACGAGCACACCCAAGCCGAAGGCGATCGACTCGGGCTGCATCAATTGACCACACCTGAGCAGCTGTTCGCGGACCTGCTCGCCGCCGAACCCGGCCGGCCGTTCGTCACGTTCTACGACGAGACCACCGGTGAGCGCACAGAGTTGTCGGCCAGGTCGCTGGGCAACTGGGTCGCCAAGACGCACCACCTCATCGGAGACGAGCTCGGGCTGGGCCCCGGCGACAGCGCACTGATCGCCCTGCCGGCGCATTGGATCTCGGTGCCGGCTGTGCTCGGCAGCCTCACGGCGGGGCTCGCGCTCACGGCTACGGGTTCGAGCGCCGAGGTCGCATTCGTCTCACCGGCGACTGTCCCGGCCGCATCCGGCGTGCCCGACGTCTACGCCGTAGCGCCCGACTCCGCGGCGCTCGGATTCCGCGGCGGCGCTCCGGACGGCACGTCTGACTATGTCAGCGCGGTCCGACCGCAGCCCGATGCGTGGCCGGGCGTCCGGTTCGCGGCCGGAGCGGAAGACCCGTGTCTCGACGGACGGTCGCGGGCCGAAGTCGTCGACCTGGCACGGGAGCGGGCCGCGGATCTCGGCCTGGCCCCGGGTGCACGGGTGCTGTCGACACGCGACTGGAGTGGGCCGGACGACTGGGTGGACACGCTGCTCGCGCCGCTGGCCGTGGGCGGCTCGGTCGTCTACGTGCGCGGTGGTGCCGACTCCGCCGTGCTCGACCGGCGCGCGTCGCAGGAGCGCGTGACGAATCGGGTCTGACGCCGCCGGTCAGCGACCCGGCGGCACCGGGTGGGCCAGCCCAGCCGCGTCCACTGTGGACAGGAACATCGCGTAGGTCTGGGTGTCCGGCTCGCGCGGCGCGACGTTGATCTGGGTGGGCCACCTCTGCACCGTCACTACGGAGAAGGGCGCGACCGGGGCTGGCGTCGCGTAACGCGTGGTGCGCGCGTTGTCCTGGCTGAGTACGTAGAGCACCCGGCCGTGCGCCGCGACCGACCGGCGCATGTCGGCGAGCTGGACTGGGGTCGCGCCGACCAGCCCGATCGTCGGGACGTTGCAGTAGCTGCGCAGGGTCTGCCCGTAGCCGAAGATCGCTTGTGGATCGACTTCGACCACCGCCCCGCGAGGGCCGATCGCCGAACACAGCGCGTTCACCTGGGTCAGCTGGGGCACCTCGTCGCGAACGTGTCGCATGGGCCACATCGTCGCGGCCGGGAACCCGAGCAGAACCGCGGCGAGGACGATCACCGCGGACCGGGCCACCACGCGAAGTCGCTGCCATCGCCATAAGGCCTGCAAACCAGCCGACGCGGCGACGAGGAGCAGCGGCAGTACCACCGGCACGTAGCGGCGCATCGCCCACGGCTGGTCCGGAGCCACCTGGCAGTTCCACAGATACAGCGCGGACAGCGAGAAGCCCATGGCGAGCACCCCGACGAGCGAGTAAGCCCGCCGGCGGACCACGTCGCCGACGAGGACGATGTAGCCGGCGACGGCGAGCACCACCGTCGGCCAGCCGACGTAGAGCGCCAACCAGTGCACGCTCTGCTCTTCGTAGGTTCGGGTGCCATCGACGGTGGCGCCCCACCGGGCCTGCATGTTCTCCAGGTCGATCCGACGAGGCCCGCGAGTGGCCTGCCATAGGGGCCGGCTCGCCAGGAACGCGAACGCGAGCACGACGACGGCACTTACCGCGACGGCGATTCTCTGGCGCACTCGCGCTGCGGTAAGCCACGTGCGTACGCGCGGCAGCCACGCCAGCCACACGAGCACGGGCGCGATCAGAAGCAGGGCACCGAGGGCCGTCAGCAGCAGCGTGATGTTGTGATGCTGCGAGTCGAAATACTGGCGGGCCAGGTGCGTGAGGTCCAGCCACCCCAGCAGCGTCGGGACGGCCGCGCCCACCAGTAGCGCGAGGGCGCGCCCACTCGCCGCGCGACGCTGCCCGACGGGTGCAAGGGCGGCGACCACGATCGCGGCGAACACGAGCGCCAGCAGTGCGGCGTAGCTGTCGATCCTGGCCATGGCACTGCTGCCACCCACGAGCCCGGCAAGTGCGAAGTCCGCGATCCGGCGCGATGCGAACGCGCGATGTACCAGCGCCAGCGAACCCATCAGGAACAGCATGGTCAGCGGTTCACTGAAGGCGTCCCGGCTGACGTACACCAACGGCATGCTCACCGCGAAGGCCGTCATCGCCAGCAACGCGAGCGGCGCGGCAACCACGCGCCGGGCCACGCCGAAGAACACGTACAGCGCGAGTGCGGCGAGCACAGTGTTGGTACCGAAGATCGCGCCGGTGCCGAAGACCGAACCGGCCAGCGCGAGCAGGGCTGACAGCAGGTGATTTCCCTGGCCGTTGAGGACGTCTCCGGACACCTGCGCGTACGAGCCGCTCGCGATCTCGGCGCCGGGCGGCGAGCCGAAGATCTCCGGATGAGTGTGAATCTGGAGCGATGCGTGATCGACCAGCCATCGGCCGGTGATCGTGTACGTCGCCGGGTCGCGCGTCGCGTAGACGTCCTGCGCCGTGTAGCGAATGTTGTATGCCAGCCAGGCGACCGCGACGGCTATCGCCGCGAGCGTGCACGCAACGTCCAGCCGCGACACCCGTCCGGTCGGCACGCCGCAGCACCACACGGCGACGAGCGCACCCAGGCACCCGAGCGGTATCGCGAGCGGCGCAGTGAAGTGGCCCAGAAGCAGCAGCACCATCGGCCCGATGCAGAATCCCGCGACCGCGGACGCAATCGATTCGGGTGTGGCCACCGTGGCGCGCGCGAGCCAGGTCCGATCCTGCACCTCGGGCGGCGGGTCGAGTGTGTCGAGCACGGGTGCGCCGACGCCGCGTTGTGCGGCTCGCGGCATCTGCCCTCCTGCCCGGCTCACCGGCGCGTCCGCCGACGGCCACTGAGCCTACGAAAATGACCTGGGTATGGTCCCAGAGTCCCAGCATGACAATGTCAGCGTGCCCTGGAGGGCGGATGGATAAGACGTTCGAGTCAGCCGCGGCGGCGGTTGCCGACATTCCCGACGGCGTATCGCTGGCGGTCGGCGGGTTCGGCTTGTCCGGTGTCCCGCTCGGGCTGATCGGCGCGTTGCTGCAGCAGGGCACGACGGATCTGGAGACGGTCTCGAACAATTGCGGTGTCGACGGTGCGGGCCTGGGGTTGTTGCTGATGGCCGGGCGGATCCGGCGCACGGTCGGCTCGTACGTCGGCGAGAACCGCGAGTTCGCGCGCCAGTACCTGGCCGGCGAGCTGGAGCTGGAGTTGTGCCCGCAGGGCACCCTGGCCGAGCGGTTACGGGCCGGTGGTTGCGGGATCCCGGCGTTCTACACGCCGGCGGGCGTAGGGACGCTCGTTGCCGAGGGGGGCCTGCCCTGGCGTTACGACGCGTCGGGCGCGGTGGCGGTCGCGTCCCCGCCGAAGGAGGTGCGCCGGTTCGGCGACCAGGACTACGTGCTCGAGGAGGGCATCGTGACCGACTTCGCGCTGGTCCGCGCGGCGCGCGGCGACCGCCACGGCAACCTGACGTATGCGGCGTCGGCGCGCAACTTCAACCCGTTGTGCGCCATGGCCGGGCGGATCACGATCGCCGAGGTCGAGGAGCTCGTCGAGCCCGGCGAGCTGGATCCGGAGCAGGTCGACACGCCCGGCGTGTTCGTGCAGCGGGTCGTCGAGGTGGGTGTGGCCGGCAAGCTGATCGAGAAGCACACCACCCGTGCCCGGACCGGCGCGGACGCGTTATGACGCTGACCAGGACACAGCTTGCCGCGCGAGTAGCCGCGGAACTGACCGACGGCCAGTACGTCAATCTCGGGATCGGGTTGCCGACGCTGGTGCCGAACTACGTCGCGCCGGGCGTGCATGTGGTGCTGCAGTCGGAGAACGGCATCCTCGGCGTCGGGCCATACCCGTACGACGGCGAGGAGAACCCCGATCTGATCAATGCCGGGAAGGAGACGGTGACGATCCTGCCCGGTGCGTCCTTCTTCGACTCGGCGACCTCGTTCGGGATGATCCGCGGCGGTCACATCGACGTCGCCGTGCTCGGCGCGATGCAGGTCTCGGTCCGTGGCGACCTGGCGAACTGGACGATCCCGGGAAAGATGATCAAGGGCATGGGCGGGGCGATGGACCTCGTGCACGGCGCCAAGCGGGTCATCGTGATGATGGAACACTCCGCCAGGGACGGCGCCCCCAAGATCGTCAACCGGTGTTCGTTGCCGCTGACCGGAGCCGCCTGCGTGCAGCAGATCGTCACGGATCTCGCGGTGATCGACGTGACGTCGTCCGGCCTGATGCTGCGCGAGCTCGCGCCCGGTGCGACGGTGGCCGAAGTCCGCGCGGTCACCGAGCCGCCCCTCGTCGAGGCGCACGACCTGCGGGAGATGGAGATTCCGGCCGACGCGTCATAGTTCATCCCTATGCCTGGCTGAGGCGGAACGCGGGTACTGCACCACCGTCCTGAGCAGCACCGTTGATGGCGTGACCCTTGTCGTTACCGAGCCGAGCCAGGCCGAGGGGGCCGCGGCTCGCGCTCCTGGCCTCGCCGTCGCGGTCGTGCTCGCCGTCGTGGCGACCGTGTTCGGCCGGGTCGTGCCGCTGATCGGGGCGCCGGTCCTCGGGATCGTGCTGGGCGTGGCGCTGAGCCGGCGGCTGGGCACCCGGGCCCGGTTGCGGCCCGGCATCGCATTCGCCTCGACGACCATCCTGCAGCTGGCCGTCGTCGTGCTCGGTTCGCAGTTGTCGTTGCGCCAGGTCGTCCACGTGGGCGCCGGTTCGCTGCCGGTGATGATCGGCACCCTGCTCGCCTGCCTTGCGCTGGCGTACCTGGTCGGACGACGGCTCGGGATCGGCCGCGACCTGCGCACCCTCATCGGCGTCGGGACCGCCATCTGCGGCGCGTCCGCGATAGCGGCCGTCAGCCCGGTCATCCGCGCCAAGAGCAGCGATGTCGCCTACGCGATCTCGACGATCTTCCTGTTCAACATCGCGGCCGTGCTGAGCTTTCCCGCCGTTGGCCACCTGCTCGGGCTCGGCCAGCATGCGTTCGGCCTGTTCGCCGGGACGGCCGTCAACGACACGTCGTCGGTCGTCGCCGCGGCCACGAGCTACGGCACGCAGGCCGGCGACTACGCAGTGGTCGTCAAGCTCACCCGGACACTGATGATCATCCCAATCTGCCTGGCTCTCGCCGCGGTGACCCGCCGTCGCGACGGCGCGCCGAGTCAGGGCGCGGTACGCCTGGTGACCCGGTTGATCCCTTGGTTTCTGGTCGGCTTTCTGCTCGTGGCCGCCGCCAACACCGCTGGACTGGTACCCGCGGCGAGCCACGCCGGCCTCCGGACGACGTCGGTGTTCCTGATCACGGTGGCACTGTCCGGAATCGGCCTGTCGACGGACCTCGCCGGGCTACGCCGCGCCGGCCCCCGGCCGGTGCTGCTCGGCCTGGTGCTCTGGATCGCCGTCGCCGCGACCAGCCTGATGCTGCAGACGCTCGCTACGGCATAGTCGGCCGCGATGCCGTTGCCGACCTGGACTCCTGACCTGCCCGCGCTCGACCTGCTGCTATCGGTCGCGGAGCTGGGCAGTGTCGGGCGGGCCGCCAAGGCCCACCGCGTCAGTCAGCCCAGCGCCAGCGCCCGCCTGGCGCGGCTGGAGCGGCAACTCGGGGTGAGCCTGCTCGTGCGCGGTGCCCGTGGCAGCACCCTCACGCCCGCGGGCGAGGCGGTCGTGGCGTGGGCGCGTGCGGTCGTCGACGAGGCGCGGGCGCTGACCGACGGCGTGCTCGCCCTGCGGGCCGACCGCGGCGCCCGGCTGCGGATCGCGGCCAGCCTCACCATCGCCGAATACCTCATGCCGCTGTGGCTGCTCGCCCTGAGGCGCGCGAACCCCGATCTCGAAGTTGCCGTCACCGTCGAGAACAGCCACGACGTCTCTGACCGGGTCCGGTCCGGCACCGCCGATGTCGGGTTCATCGAGACGCCGACGGTGCCGCCCGGCCTCAGTGCGCGCCAGGTCGGCGAGGACCGGCTCGCGCTGGCCGTTGCCCACGACTACCCGCTCGCGGCTCGGGCCCGCGGCATCCGCGCCCGCGACCTCCTCGACCAGCCGCTGTTGCTGCGCGAGCCCGGGTCCGGGACGCGCGACACCTTCCTTGCCGCGCTCACCGCGACCCTCGGCGGCCGCGAGCCGGCGCTGCCGTATGCGACCGAACTCGGCTCGACGACGACGATCGTCGCGACCGCGCTGGCCGGCGGCGGGATCGCGGTCGTGAGCGCGCGAGCCGTCTCGACCGAGCTGGACGACGGGCGGCTCGTCGAGCTCGCCGTGGCGGCCCTGCAGCTGACCCGACCGCTGCATGCGGTGTGGCTCGGGCAGCGTCCGACGGGACTGGCGTTCGAGCTGATGTCCATCGCCGCGCAATCCAGGCCCCACTGATCAAGACCAGCCCGGTCGACCATCGCCGGAGACCCGTCTCTTGAGAGAGGACGATCCGTCCGTCTCCGTGGAATCTCGCGCCGTGAACGGGGCATGCTGTCGGCGTGGTGAACTTCGGATCGGTGGATCCCAGCTCGCCGGTTGGGTATGTCGTGGCGTTCACGGTGCCGATGCTCGACGCGTTTCTTCCGGTCGTACCCAGCGAGAGCGTGGTCATCGGCCTCGGAGTGCTCGCCTCTGACTCCTTCGACCTTCGGCTGATCCCCTTGGTGCTGCTGCTGGTCGCCGCCGGGGCGTTCTGCGGTGACAACATCTCCTACTGGCTGGGCCGGCGGTTCGGCACGCGCGTCGCGGACCGGCTGATGTCTGGGAGCCGCGGACGCCGCAGCCGCGAATGGGCCGACCGGACGCTGAAGAGGTACGGGATGCGGCTGCTGATCGCCGCGCGGTTCATACCTGGCGGCCGGACGGCGGTCACGATCACCGCCGGGCTGACCCATTACGACCGGCGGCGCTTCGTGGTCGCTGTCGCCGTGGCGGCGGTGCTGTGGACCGGGTATGCGTTCGGCATCGGCCTCGTCGGTGGACGGACGTTCAAGGACAACACGTTCGCCGCATTCGGACTCGCGTTCGCGGTGGCCGCGGTCGTGTCGGTGCTGGTCGAGGTCGGGCGGCGCCTCCTGCGGCGGTTCGGACCGGGGCGCGAGACCGTCCCGCCCTGCTGACCGCGGAGATCGTGGACCCGCACGGTGCTCGGGGGGCCCGCGTTGCATCCAGAATCGTCGCTACCAACCCCTGGATAGGGACCGCGCTGCATGCAAAGCAGGCCCGGGTGGATCACTCGTACGTCGATACATTTGACTAGCGAGAAGCTTACCCGTACTTTACTTCTCGGAGCGCTTACAACGGGGGTTGAGTCGCTCCGTGAGGTTGGGGGCGGGGTTGGCTCGCCTTGCAGACCAGGATTGCTGCCAGGCGAGCCGAACCTCACTTCAGCAGGGACCGAGCCATCACCATGCGGTTGATCTGGATGGTGCCCACGTAGATCTGGGTGATCTTGGCGTCGCGCATCATGCGCTCGACGGGGAAATCCTTCGTGTAGCCAGCGCCGCCGAACAGCTGCACCGCGTCCGTGGTCACCGACATCGCGGTGTCGGAGGCGAAGACCTTCGCCGCGGACGACGTGAACGCCAGGTTCGGTTCGTCGCGCTCGGCGCGTGCCGCCGCGGTGTAGATCAGGTGGCGCGATGCCTCGATGCGCATCGCCATGTCCGCGACCATGAACTGGATGCCCTGGAAGTCCGCGATGCGCTGGCCGAACTGCCTGCGATCCTTGATGTAGGCCACTGACGCGTCGAACGCTCCCTGCGCGATGCCCAGCGCTTGTGCGCCGATCGCGAGCCGGGTGTGATCCAGCGTGCGCAGCGCGGTCTTGAAGCCCGTGCCCGGCTCGCCCACGATGCGATTCGCCGGGATCGTGCAGTTCTCGAAGTAGATCTCGCAGGTCGGTGAGCCCTTGATCCCGAGCTTGCGTTCCTTCGCGCCCACCGAGAAGCCGGGATCGTCCTTGTGCACGACGAACGCCGAGATCCCGTTGGGGCCCTTGCTCGGGTCGGTGACCGCCATGACCGTGTAGTAGGTGGACACTCCGGCGTTGGTGATCCAGCATTTCGTGCCGTTGAGCACCCAGTGGTCACCGTCCAGCACCGCCCGGGTGCGCATCGACGCCGCGTCCGAGCCGGCCTCGCGCTCGGAGAGCGCGTAGCTGAACATCGCCGCACCAGTGGCCACCGGGGCAAGGACCTGCTTCTTCAGCTCGTCGGATCCGGACAGGATCACCGGCTGGGTACCGAGCTTGTTCACCGCGGGAATCAACGAGGACGCGGCACATGCACGGGCGACCTCCTCGATGACGATGCAGGCCGAGACCGCGTCGGCACCGACGCCTCCGTACTCGGCCGGGATGTGCACGGCGTGGAACTCGGCACGAACCAGCTCGTCGTAGACGTCGGTCGGGAACTCTCCCGACTCGTCCACCTCCGCCGCCCGCGGCGCGATCTTGTCATCGGCGAGCGCACGAACCGCCTGCCGCAGCTGCTGCTGCTCATCGGTGAGCCGGTAGAGGTCGAAATCAGGATTCCCGGATGCCATAGTTCGATAGTAGGACGACCTAGTATTTGCCGACGAGCCGCACGGGCGTGACGTTGACCGCCCCGCTAGGCTCGTCGCGAGCCGTTACTGGCGTGTTCGTAAGGTGGATCGTCACCACCGGGGACCGGCTCGGACCACCTGCCGCGCGCCTGGGCCAACCCTCGTCAACAGGAGGCGGCGCCACCATGAGCCAGTCACTACCTTTCGACGCCGCGCAGGCGTCCGCTGCATACCGAAACGCGCTGGACGTCATCGGCGCCGTCGAACCGAACGTCGCCGGGGCTATCCGCAGCGAGCTCGCCGACCAGCGCGCGTCGCTCAAGCTCATCGCCAGCGAGAACTACGCGTCGCCCGCCGTGCTGTTGACGATGGGCACCTGGCTGTCGGACAAGTACGCCGAGGGCACGATCGGGCACCGGTTCTACGCCGGTTGCCAGAACATCGACACCGTCGAGCAACTCGCCGCCGACCACGCCATGGCGCTGTTCGGCGCGCCGCACGCCTACGTCCAGCCGCACTCCGGCATCGACGCGAACCTGGTCGCCTTCTGGGCCATCCTCGCGCAGCGCATCGAGTCCCCGGCGCTCGAGAAGGCCGGCGCCAAGCACGTCAACGATCTGTCCGAGGCCGACTGGGAGACGCTGCGCAAGGCACTCGGCAACCAGCGGGCCCTCGGCATGTCCCTCGACGCCGGCGGCCATCTGACGCACGGGTTCCGCCCGAACATCAGCGGCAAGATGTTCCATCAGTCCTCCTACGGCACCGACCCGCAGACCGGCCTGCTCGACTACGAGGTCGTGCGCGCCCGGGCGCGCGAGTTCAAGCCGCTCATCCTCATCGCCGGCTACTCCGCCTACCCACGCAAGATCGACTTTGCGAAGATGCGCGAGATCGCCGACGAGGTCGGCGCGGTGCTGATGGTCGACATGGCCCACTTCGCCGGGTTGGTTGCCGGCAAGGTGTTCACCGGTGACTTCGACCCGGTACCGCACGCCCACGTGACCACCACGACCACGCACAAGTCGCTGCGTGGGCCCCGCGGCGGCATGGTGCTCTGCCAGCCGGAGTTCGCCGACTCCGTCGACCGCGGCTGCCCGATGGTGCTCGGCGGCCCGCTCGGGCACGTCATGGCGGCCAAGGCCGTCGCGCTGGCCGAGGCGCGCCTGCCGTCGTTCCAGACCTACGCGCAGAACGTCGCCTCGAACGCCGTCGCGCTCGCCGAGGGCCTGACCAAGCGCGGCGCCCATCTCGTCACCGGCGGCACCGACAACCACCTCGTGCTCATCGACGTGTCGGCGTTCGGGCTGACCGGCCGGCAGGCCGAGTCCGCACTGCTCGACTCCGGCATCGTCACCAACCGCAACGCGATCCCGCGGGATCCGAACGGTGCCTGGTACACCTCCGGGGTACGGATCGGCACGCCCGCGCTCACCTCGCGCGGATTCGACGCCGCGGAGTTCGACCGGGTCGCCGAGCTGATCGTCGATGTGCTCACCGCGACCTCGCCTACGGCGGCCCCGTCGGGCGGCGCGTCGAAGGCGAAGTACGTGATCGCCGACGGCGTCGCCGACAAGACCCACGCGGCGGCCAGCGAGCTGCTCGACGCCAATCCGCTCTACCCGGGGCTCGAACTAGCCTGACGGGAACAGCGAACCACCGACTGCGAGGGAGCAGAAAATGGCTGAGCAGGCGACGGCAGTGATCGGGGTGACCGGGCTGGCGGTGATGGGCCGAAACCTGGCTCGCAACCTGGCCCGGCACGGGTATCCAGTGGCGCTGCACAACCGGACCTACGAACGCACCCGCAGCCTGGTGGAGCAGCATGGCGACGAGGGGACCTTCGTAGCGAGCCAGTCGATCGAGGACTTCGTCGAGAGCCTCGTGAAGCCGCGCGCGATCATCATCATGGTCAAGGCGGGCGAGCC
>JAODNL010000194.1 GCA_025465405.1 Pseudonocardiales bacterium
TGCTGCTCGTCCCACCAGACGTAGGCCTTGCGTTCGCTCCACGGCCGGCCGTCAGGGTCCGCCGACGCACGGTTGTAGAGGATGCGCCGGTTCATCGGCCACGCCCAGGCCCACTCGGGAGCCACCCAGCTCTGCTCGCTTCCCGGCTTGCGTCGCGCGGCCTGGTTGACGCCGTCGGCGTACACGCCGCAGTAGATCCAGCAGCCGCTGGTGGTCGAGCCGTCGTCCTTCAGCGCCGTGTAGCCGCTCAGCTGTGACCCGTCGGCGGCCTTGCCGCTGACCTCAGCGAGCACCGCGTCGGCGCTCGGCTCCGCCAGCGGCCCCTCGGTCGGGTAGTCCCACGTGAGGTCGAGCAGCGGACGGTCGCGGGGATCGGTCGAGCCGGCCAGCTTCTCGCGGATGATGCGGCCGAGATGGAAGTAGAACCAGAGGTCGCTGCGCGCGTCCCCGGCCGGTTCGACGGCTTGGTGATGCCACTGCAGCAGCCGCTGGGTGTTGGTGAAGCTGCCGTTCTTCTCGGTGTGGGCGGCCGCGGGCATGAAGAACACCTCGGTCGCGATCTCCTCGGTGCGCAGCTCGCCCGTCTCGATCTCGGGGCCGTCCTTCCACCACGTCGCGCTCTCGATCAGCGAGAAGTCGCGGACGACCAGCCAGTCCAGGTTGGCCATGCCGAGGCGCTGCATCTTGGCGTTCGTCGAGCCCACCGCCGGGTTCTCGCCGATGATGAAGTACCCGCCGCCGCCCTCGTCGATCTGGCGCATGACCGTGGCCGCCGACGAGTGGTCGCCGGTCAGCCGCGGTAGGTACCCGAAGCAGTAGTCGTTGGCCTCGGTGGCGGCGTCGCCCCACCACGCCTTGAGCAGGCTGACGACGTAGGAGCGCATGTTGCCCCAGAAGCCCTTCATGTTCTCGTCCGTCGCGACGAGCTCCTGCAGGCTCTGGTGGTCATTGGCGTGCGGCATCGGGATGTAGCCCGGCAGCAGGTTGAACAGCGTCGGGATGTCCGTCGAACCCTGGATCGAGGCGTGACCGCGCAACGCGAGGATGCCGCCGCCCGGCCGGCCGATGTTGCCGAGCAGGGTCTGCAGGATCGAAGCGGTGCGGATGTACTGCACGCCGACGGTGTGCTGGGTCCAGCCCACGGCGTACGCGAAGGCGGTCGTCCGGTCGCGGCCCGAGTTCGCCACGATCGCCTCGGCCACCTTTGTGAACAACTCCGGCGGGATGCCGCAGATGTCCTGGACGACTTCGGGCGTGTAGCGCGCGAAGTGCCGCTTGAGCACCTGGTAGACGCAGCGCGGATGCTGCAGCGTCTCGTCGCGCTGCGGTTCGCCGCCGATCGCCGCGCCGCCGCTGCCGTGCGACTCCCCGAGCGCCGTATCCGGCCGGTAGGACGGGGTGGCGACATGGGTTGTGGAATCCGGATCGCGGTTGCCGGCCGCGGCGGCGATGTCGGTGCCCGCGTACTGCCAGGTCGTGGGGTCGTACTCGGCGGTATCGGGGTCGAAGCCGGAGAAGAACCCGTCGAGGTCCTCGGTGTCGCGGAAGTCGTCGCGCAGGATCGCCGCCGCGTTCGTATACGGGATCAGGTAGTCGCGGAAATCGTGCTCACCGGAGAGGACGTAGTTGATCAATCCGCCGAGGAAGGCGATGTCGCTGCCCGCGCGAATCGGCACGTGCACGTCGGCGACGGCGGACGTTCGCGTGAACCGCGGGTCGACGTGGATGATCGTCGCGCCGCGGGCCTTGGCCTCCATGACCCACTGGAACCCGACCGGGTGACACTCGGCCATGTTCGAACCCTCGATGACGATGCAGTCGGAGTTCTGCAGGTCTTGCTGGAAGGTCGTGGCGCCGCCGCGGCCGAACGAGGTCCCCAGACCGGGAACGGTGGAAGAGTGTCAAATACGGGCCTGATTCTCGATCTGGATCGCACCCATCGCCGTGTAGAGCTTCTTCATGAGGTAGTTCTCCTCGTTGTCGAGGGTCGCTCCTCCGAGGCTGGCGATGCCCATGGTGCGGTTCACGCGCTTGCCGTCCACCTCGTCCTGCCAGAACTCGCGCCGGCTCTTCAGCACCCGCTCCGCGATCATGTCCATCGCCGTGTCGAGGTCCAGGTCGTGCCACTCGGTGCTGTACGGGCGCCGGTACTTGACCGCATACTCGCGGTTCGTCCCGGTGGTCAGTTGCAGGCTCGCGGCACCCTTGGGGCACAGCCGCCCGCGGCTGATCGGCGACGCCGGATCGCCCTCGATCTGGACGACCTTCTCGTCCTTCACGAACACCCGCTGGCCGCAGCCCACCGCGCAGTACGGGCAGATGCTGCCGACGACACGGTCGGCGGTCTCGGTGCGCGGTTGGAACTCGGTGGTTGTCTTCGGTGAGTGCACGGCCGCGCCGCGTCCGAGCGGGTCGCCGCCGAAGGCCTGGCGGAGCACCGGCCACCGCAGCGGCAGATTCCTCGCGCTCATCGAGCCTCCTTGGGCCGATTCACCGGAGCATGCTTCGTCAATTCAGTCTTGCGCCGCGGCGCCCCGACGTCCAGTGTGAAGACAGGCGCCAATACGGTCCGGACGAGCGCGGGACGGGTAGGACATCGCCATGACGCACCTGCTGTTCGGCCCTGAGCCGAACGTCGCGGCCGACGCCGGCTGGACCGACGGCAAGCCGCGCATGGGCTTCTTCACCGACACCTCCGTGTGCATCGGGTGCAAGGCCTGCGAGGTCGCGTGCAAGGAATGGAACGGCGTCCCGGACGACGGCTTCAACCTGCTCGGCTCCTCCTACGACAACACCGGTGCACTGGGTGCGAGCACGTGGCGGCACGTCGCGTTCATCGAGCAGCCGACGCCACGCGGTGCGCAGGAGACCGGAGACCGGACCCGACTCGGCACGGGCACCGAGGCGGTCGAT
>JAODNL010000205.1 GCA_025465405.1 Pseudonocardiales bacterium
ACCAGTGCGGCCTTCACCTGGACGGCGTACGCCGCCCCGACGCTGACCGGCCTTGCGACCAACACAGCAACCGAGACAGCGCCCGAGAGCGTGCCGATCACCTACAGCTGCCCGCGGACATCGTGCACCATCGTGCTCACCGGAGCGGTTCCCGGCCTAGGCCTGAGCACGTCGTCCGCGACCACGGGAAACAACACGACGACGTCGCTGGTCGTCTCGTCCGTCGGTGGCACCGTGTACATCGCCGGCACGACCCAGAACACGGCGGTCACGGCCGGCACCAGCAAGGCGTACGCCGTCGGCTTGAAGATCACCGATGGCGGCGGATTCTCGCCGGCTACGAGCACCGCCACCTGGACCGCATTCACCGTTCCGACCGTCAGCGGCCTCAGCGCCACGTCGAACGCGCACGGGACGGGCGTCTCGCAGCAGCTGACGTACGCCTGCCCTGCCGGTGGCTGCACCGTCGCCGTGTCCGGGGTACCTTCGGCGATCGGCTTGAGCGCCAGTGGCAGCGGCGGCAGCTTGCCCTCGTCTCTCGCAGTCTCCGGGACCAGCGGGTCCATCTACATCCGTGGGACGATCTCGAACACCGCTACTCGCACGACGTATCCGGTCACGGTGACGATCACCGACGCGAACGGAGCCGCCGCCTCCATCAGCGCCACCTGGACGGTGACGTGATGGCCCGCGTGCGGATGTCAGGGGACGACGGCACGTCGCTGATGGAGCTGATCATCGGCATGGCTCTGATGACCGTCTTCATGGCCATGTTCACCGGCGCTGTCGTGTTGATGACGAGCTCAGCGAACAAGGTCCAAGCAGTTACCACCACGTCGCAACAGATCAACCAGGCTTTCCTGAGGCTGGATCGGCTGGTGCGCTATGCCTCGGCGATCAGCACGCCCGCGAAGGCGGGAGCCTCGAGCGATTGGTACGTCGAGCTGTCGACTCCCAATCCCAGCAATGTCTCGACGTGCAGCCAGCTACGCGTGGACCGTCAACAACTGCAGCTGCGGACCTGGACGGTGAGCAACGACACCAACGCGGCCACATCAACCGCGTCGCCGTGGCAACCGCTCGCGAGCTCGATCACCAACGGCGCCGCGGCGGCAGGAACGTCGACGACTCCGTTCTTCCTGCCGACCAGCCCGTCGAACCTTCACCAGCAGTTGCAACTGATGCTGACCTCGTCGGTCACATCGCCGGCATCGGGTTCGTCGAGCAGCCGGGTCACATTCACCGCGCTCAACAGCACGGCCGGCGCGCAAAACTCGGCTACCACCTGCCAGCAGTGGGGACGACCATGATCGGCGTGCTGGGTGCCGCCCGGCGCCGGGTGCCGCACCGCGGCGACGACCGCGGCTCCATGGCCATGCTGCTGCTGGTCACGCTCCTCGGCACGCTCCTGGGCGGCCTGCTCGTCCCGATCATCGTGTCGCAGGACCACACGACCCGCTTCGACACGACTCGAGTGCATGCGCTGGACGCGGCCCAGGCGGGGATCGACGTGGTGGTCGGCAAGATCCGCAATGCGACTGGCTCGACGACGACGTCGGACGGCAAGCCCACGGGCGACGCTTCCGGGCTACCCTGCGGCCCGTTCAGCGGCAACGCGGTCAGTAATGGCGTCAGCTCGTATTACGTCGAGATCCTGTACTACACGAAGGATCCCGTGGCGAACCCCTCGGCGACGCCCATGATCTGCGCCAAGAACTACGGGCCGTACGACGCCGCGGTCAACAGCCGAACGCCGCGCTATGCCTGCATCATCGCTACCGGAGTCGACGAGGGCACGGTGCCGGCGGTCACGACCGCCACCAACACTGGCTGCACAACCGCGTCCGGCTCGTACGGGACGGGCGCCAACAATGCCAGCAAGGGCCGGACGCTGGTGACGACGTACGTTTTCACCACTGATGACACGAACTTCTCCGGCGGGGTGATCCGGATCTTCCCGGACGCCAGCGGCAATCAATATTGCCTCGACGCCGGATCGGCTACTCCCGTGGCAGGGAGCAGCGTCACCCTGCAGATGTGCAGTACCGCCAATCCCCCAGCGCAGCGGCAGACGTTCGCCTACCGAAGCGATCTGAGCATCCAACTCGTCTCGTCGGCGAGCGCGACCTCGAGCGGCCTGTGCCTCGACGCCGCCACCCCGCATGCGACGGGCAACCCGATGTATCTGGCCACCTGCTCGGCGCTCGGCTCGGCGCAGCCTCGCCAGCAGTGGAGCATCGACGACAACTCCCATCTCCAGGGCGCGAAGTCCGACGGTTCCAACATCGACGGATTTTGCATCAACGCCTCCGGCCAGGCCGCCGGCATCGTCCCGACTCTCCAACCCTGCGCGGGCAGCGTCACCGACACGCACCAGACCTGGGTGCCGTCGCCGAGCACCGGCGCCGGCATGGCCGGCGCCACGAACAAGCAACTCGTGAACTTCTATCTCTTCGCCAACTGCCTTGACGTCACCGGGCAGAACCCGGCCAGCACGTTCCTGATCCTGTACACGTGCAAGCAGAACCCAAGCCCGAGCAACGTCGCGTGGAACCAGAAGTTCACGCCGAACCCAGCCTTGGGCACCGACAAGACCACGCCGCCGACGCCCGCAGAACTCGTCACCACGTCCAACGGCACCCGGTACTGCCTCACCAGTCCGATGTCCGCAGGCGGATACGTGACGGTGCAGTCCGGATCCGCCGCGTGCCCGAGCACGGTTCCGGCGTCCGGGAGCGGAGCGCGATGGACGATCTACCGCATCAAAGACGCCAGCCTCAACGACCTGCCCTACGACTCCAAGTACGTCATCAAGGACGCGAACGGGCTCTGCCTCGGGCTGGGCCCGAACAGTGACCTCTTGAACGGCACGTACGTCAAAGCCGTGGTCACACCGTGCGACGGGTCGACGAGCCAGAAATGGAATGCCGATCCGAGCACGGGCAAGTCGGCGCTGCAGAACACCACCGAGAAATAGCTCGCCTGATCGACAGCTACCCTGGCGGGCATGCTGCCCACCCTGCGCGCCGTCCGGCGCGGCCTGGCCGCCTGCGTGGCGATCATCGTGGCGATTATCGTGGCTCTGACGGTCGCCGGCTGCACGAGCAGCAAGCACGCGAGCACCTCGAGCAGCGCCTCGTCCGCCTCCCCATCGGGATCATCGCCCGCGACCGCGGCAGCTACGCGGTGGTGGTCGAACAGCGCGGCGACCGTCGGCACCACGATCGACCCTGCGAACCCGGGGGCCGCGGCGGCAAAGCTGCATCCGTCCCAGACCGAGTACTGCGGCATGCTCAAGCAGACCTTGGACGCCCGTAAGTCGATCCTGCCGACTGCGGGCAAGAGTGACCCGGCGCTGCTGACCGGCGCCGAGGCGTTCGCCGCCGAGATCCAGCAGGTTGCGCCGGCCGGCATCACCGCCTCCTGGCACGTACTGGGTCCGGCGATCATCGGCCTGATCAAGTCCGGTGGCCAGGTCCCGACTGGAGCCGCGGGTCAGACGGCCAAGACCCTGCAGGCCGCGCAAGCCGTCAGTGCCGACGCCAAGGCCACCTGCAAGCTCGATCTGACCGCGATCGTCACCGGCGGCTAATAGCAAGCCCGGCAGACGGCGGCCGCTACTGGCGCGGTGGGTACTGCTCGGTCGGATACGGACCGCCCTGCGGCGGGTAGCCGGCCTGGCCGGGTGGATATTGACCCGGCGGGTACTGACCGGGTGGATATTGGCCCGGTGGGTACTGACCCGGCGGGTACTGACCGGGCTGGGCGATGCCGCCGTAGCGGCCCGCGCGCCGGTCGTGGTCCTGCTCGATCAACCGGTTCAGCGTCTGCTGCATCTGGTTGGACCGCGGCACGTTGTGCAGATCTTCCTGCCCGTGCTCACCGGCGGACTCGATCGTGAGCGTGCCGGCCTTGACGATCCGATCCCACAACGACTGCGAGAAGGCCACGTCGTTGATGCGCTGCAATGCGATGTCACGCCCCACATGCCGCAACACGCCACGACGGATCAGCACCCGGTGCGTGGTGAACACGTAGTGCGTAGTGCGCCACGCCAGCCACGGAGCGAACGCCAACCAGGTAAGCAGGGCGAGCGCGATCACGACGATCACGATGATGAACACGGTGTGCGTCGTCCCGCTGCTCGGCGCGTAGCCGATGCCGAATCCGGCCGCCGCGCAGATCACCAGAAACCACAGCGTTGCCGGCACCAGGGTGATCCAGTGCGGGTGCAGGTGCTCGACGACCTGCTCATCGTCGGCGAGGACCTTGTCGGGATAGGCCACGGCAACCTCCGGGAGACGGTTCGATCACGCTATCGGGTTACGGCCGCGTTCGCCCTCAATCGGGACGGACGTGCTCCACGTCGCCGGCTCCGATCCGCTGTTCACCGGTGTCCCGCTCGACGATGAGCCGCCCGGTGGAGTCGACGCCGATTGCCCGTCCGTGGATGGTGCCATCGGTCCCGGTCACGACGACCCGCTGCCCGATCGTGGCGCACGCCGAGCGGTAGTCCGCGGCCAGACCCGACGCTTCCGCGTCGCCACCGAACTCCGCCCACTGTGCGTAGCGCACATCCAGCCGGGTGAGGATCGCGGCGAGCAACTCGCTGCGATCCACGTCCGGCGCGCCGGACGACGCCAGCGATGTCGCGGACTCCACGGGTAGCTCCTCCGGTGTCGTCGACACGTTCAACCCGATGCCGATCACCACCTCGTCGCCACTGGTCTGGGCGAGGATCCCCCCGGCCTTGCCGAACGCCGACGGCTCGTCGCCGGTCCCGCACAGCAGGTCGTTCGGCCATTTCAGCGCTGACCGCGCGCCGGTTGCCGATACCGCCTCGTGCAGGGCGACGCCCGCGAGCAACGGCAGCCAGCCCCAATGCACCATCGGGACGCTCGGCCGCAGCAGTACGGAGAACGTCAGTCCGGCGGCCGGCGGTGAGACCCAGGTGCGCTCCAGCCGGCCCCGGCCGGCTGTCTGGTACTCGGCGACGAGGACGGACCGGTCCGGGGCCTCGGAATCGCCCAGCAGGTCCGCGTTCGTCGAGGCGGTCTCCGGTACCACGATGAGCCGGGACCAGCGTGAACCAATCACCGCTTGAACTGCATCGGCGTCGATCGGACCCCGGCCGGCCATACGTTCACGGTAGCCCGCGAGATCGGTCACTCCGCGGACCGCGCCCAATATTGCGGCGATTAGGCTCACTGGCCATGGCAGCAGAGCCCGCTGGGGAGCACGTCGATCCGCACAGCACGGCCGGCAAGCTCGCCGACCTCGAACGGCGCTACGACGAGGCGGTGCATGCCGGTTCGGCGCGCGCCGTCGAGAAGCAGCACGCCAAGGGCAAGAAGACCGCCCGTGAACGGGTCGAGGCGCTGCTGGACGAAGGCTCGTTCATCGAGCTCGACGAATTCGCCCGGCACCGGTCGACCAACTT
>JAODNL010000283.1 GCA_025465405.1 Pseudonocardiales bacterium
CCAGTTACGTAAAGTTCGTTGCGGACGTTGAAAACTCCAGGAGCCATCCAGACGGAATCTAGTACGGCGTCGTGTTCGGCCAATGTGCGGACGTGGCCGCTCAGCGTCACTATGTTGTCGTTCGTGCTCACGACGACGTCGCTGTCGTCGGCGACCAGCGCGTAGCGGTCGAGGGCGTCCTGAACGTGGAGTGTGACGTCGATCGGGTCTGAGTCGTACGCGATCTTGATCTCGTCCTTGATGTTGCGGACGCCGGTCAACCCGGCGACAGCCTGCTCGGCGGCGGCGCGCTCGACGCCATAACGCACGCTGCCGATCAGCCGCACGTTGCCGTCGCTTGCAGTCGCCTCGACACCGTCGGGAACGGTGACGTTCAGGGTGAGCGCATTGTTCGCCGTGGTGGTCAGCATCGCCTCGTCCCGATAGTCCTCAGGCGGTAGCACGACCTCGAGGTGGTTGCGCACGTTGGTCACGCCGGCCACGCGCTGTGCCGCGGCTGCTGCACCCAGGTACTGCGGATAGCTCGGCACCCACCCGTTCAGCGCTTCTTCCCCGCCCATGTTCTTCACGGTGATGTATGTCGCGTCAACGAGCGGGTCGAAGGTGAGTTCCGCTTCGACCGTCTCGCGAATATCCTTGGTCTTGGTCATTGTGGGTACATCCTTCCGATGTAGAGAATGCGGCGAGTTTCCGCTTGCTAACCAGTCATCCAGCAATTCAGCGCCGACAAGGACGACGCTGACCTTCGTTATATTGTCGAACTCCATAAGCCGAGCTATGCGCGTGCGTGTCGAGCGGCGTGGAGGAACTGAAACGCGGCGATGATGCCACCGATGCCGCGTAGGAATGCACCCGCGCCGACCCAAGCGACCAAGAGACTCGCGGTGACCTGCCAAGTCGCAGCAGCCCAAAATCCGATCAGAAGCTCCCCAACGCCAGTGACGATCTGGATCCACCAGCCCGAAATGAGGTTCTTGGCCATGAACGCGGCTGTGACGTCAAAGACTCCACGGAAGATGAGCACGAAACTGACCAGCAATGCCAGCGATCCGAAAGTGTCACCGGGCCGCATGAATGCCAGTGCCGCTATTACCGCGAATACTCCAGTGAACAATATGTGGAACGCGCGCCACCCGCCGTAGGTTAAAGCAGCCAACATTATCTCGTTGGCGGCTATGGCAACGACGACAAACGCGAAGAGAATCGACACCGCCGATACCGTCGTGTAATTGAGCCGGAACACGATGATCGAGAAACCGACCCACGCCAACCCAGTTACGAACAGCAGCCACCATTTGCGAGCCAATAAGCGAAGAGGTGAGCCTCTGGGCTCAGACGATATGGAGCGGGTCGCCGCCATTCGGTATCACCCACCGACGTGCGATGGTCTGGCGCTGCGCAAATTTGCTCCCACCACTAGTGACGAGACGCCCGCCACGATGCTGAACAGGCCGTACACCTCGGCAATCGTGACGGCAGCGATGTCGGGGCGTATCGCGAACACGAGGCCGAGCGCAACCGAGATCAGGCCGGTCAACCCGAGTAGCGCGCGCTCGCCGGCGGTCTCCCCGGCGCTGAAGGCGAGGAACAACTCGTAGATACCGATGAGGAACGCCCACACTGCGACGAGCAGGGCGAGTGCCAGCGCAGTGATGCCGGGCCAGGCGAGCGCCACCACACCGGCAGCAACGTCGAGAAGCGACAGCACCAATCCTCCGGCGACGGGCCACGCGGTCTCGGATCGGAACGCCCGCATTGCTTGCATGCCCCCGGAAAGGAACGCGTATACAGCGAACAGGATGACGAAAGCGCCTACGGTGATGCCGGGCCACGCGACGGCGATGACTCCGACGAGGATGGCGAGAATCCCCCGCCAGATCAGGGGTGAGGCAGGACTCTTCATGCCAGCTCCTGTCGCGGACTCGCCGGCGTTAGTCGCTCAGAGCCAAGTCGTCGGCGTCTGCGCGGGCCATGACGGCATCGATAACCGCGTACTCGGCCTGGTCCAGGACGTAGAGCGCCCAGTCGATCGCGTCCGCAGCGTCCTGCTCAGACTGATCAGCGTGGTGCTCGGCCTTCTTGATGTCCTTCTCGGTGCGCCGTTCGTCTGCCTCGGCCCGCATCGTGGCGAACCGTGCGTCTACGGATGAGCGGGTGTCGTTCCACCATTCGTGCGTGGATGCTTCGGCCGACGAGGCGCGCTCCTTCGCTTTGGCGTTGCCATCAGCGATCGAGGTCTTCAACTTGTCGCGCTGGCTCTCCAGCCTCGCGCGGTTCTTCTCCCGCGCTGCCGCAACGACGTCCTCGGTTTTCTTCGACCGCGCAGCGAGATCGGTGAGCTGGTCAGACAATGCCTTCATGGTTGGCCTTTCTTCTCGTGGTGATATCTGGAAGCGGGGGCCACCGCGTTAGCGGCGGAAGGTCACCGTAGAAATCAACGGAGGCCGTTCGCATCCGTGAGCTCCGCATGCCCGCCGCCGTTGTTCGTGCAGATGGCCAACGATTGGGAGATGCGACCGATGTCGAGAGACGAACGAATGCCGGGCGGGACGTTGAGCAGGACCAGCCGTCCGTGTCGCATCCGCAGCGCGGTTTCGGCGCGATCGAGCATGAGACCCAGCCTGCCGTCGGCCCAGGACGCCTGAGACAGGTCGATCAGCAGGCTGTGCATCCCGCCATCGATCAGCCCGCGCAGACAGGAGCGCAGCTGACGGACGGCGACGCCGTCCACTACACCCGAAACAATCACGGCCGCGTAGTCGTGGCCGCATTGAACTGACGCGACACTGAGCTCCGCGGCGAGCTCCGCCGGCTCGGCGATGCCCGATGCCGACGGGGATTCGGGAGCCCAGGCCCGTATCCAGGTGGCTGCGTCGCTCAGCGCGTTCAGCTGCTCGTGCAGCGGCCGCCAGCGGCCGCCGACAAGATGCCAGTGGCGGAGGGGGGCGTTGTCAGCTACCGGATCCTTGGTATTGATCGGTGACGTGAGATCGGTTCTCGGGCCTGGGTTCTTCGACAGGAGTCCGCGCAACGGCCGTCCCCTGTGAGGCGATGCGACGTCCTGCTTCTCGATCGCCATGATTTTCTCCTCCGGGTCTCCAGCGTGCTGAGGTCACGGTAGGCATGACCGAATCCAGCTCGCATCCGTGAACTCCACAGACGCGCCCGACAGCCATGCGCGTCCGACAGTCAGCTGTCGCTGACGGGGTTATCGCGGCTCGTCGGCTCGCCTGCCGGCCAGGGCGAGGGCGAGTTGGTTGCGAGTGGTGACGGCGAGTTTGGTGAAGATCTTGTGCAGGTGGTATTCCACGGTCCGTCGGCTCATGAACAGCTCGGCGGCGATGTCGGGATTGGACAAGCCATCGCTGGCGAGCCCGGCGATCTGAATCTCCCGGGCGGTGAGCTGAGTGGCGGTATCGGGGGTGCGTTTGCGGACGCGCTCGCCGGTGGCACCCAGCTCGCGGGCGGTTCGTTCGGCGAAGCCGTCGGCTCCCATGGACACGAACATCTGGTGTGCGATTTGCAGGTGTTCGCGGGCGTCGCTGCGCTGGTTCTCGCGGCGCAGCCACTCTCCGTAGAGGAGATGCGCGCGAGCGAGCGACCAGCGAATCCGGGTGCGGCTCAGCCGGTCGAGCGCCTCGCGATACAGACGCTCGGCGGTCTCGCCGTCGCCGAGCAACGCTCGCGCGCAGGCTTCGATGCCGAGCGCCCACTCGGTGCCGCTGGCCCGTGTGCTGTCCGAAAGCCGCTCCAAGGCCCCCGCTGCTTGTTCGGGGACGCCGCTTCGAACCGCGGCCTCGATCAGCTCCACCGTGGCCATCACCGGCCACACGTGCTCGTCTGGGTCTTCGCAGGCTCGCTGTGCTGCGGCCAGCGCGTCCGCATAGCGGGCGCGGCCGTTGTAAAGGACCGCCATCGCCCAGGGCACGAAGTTCAGCCCCAATCCCTCTCCTCGACGCATGACGTCGCTCATGTTCGTCTTCGCCAGCTCGGAAGCCTCACCCTCCCGGCCGCGGAATGCAGCAATTGTGAGGGGGACATACGGCGGGAGCGCACCTCCTGTCGCCTCGGCGATCGACGCCGCCTCATCGCACAACATGGCGGCCGCGTCGAAATGGCCTTCGTACAGTTCGAGTCCGGCCCGTTGCTGCAGGGCGATGGGTAGCACGGCCAGTGCACCGGCGTCCCGCGCCAGTTGAACCCCTCGTGTGGTGAGCTTGTGCCAGGCCTCGTCGTCCCACAGGATCTGGGCGGAGGGCCAGGCGATCCAGAGCCAGCGCTGTCCGTCCTCGGCGGAGAGGTCCTTTGCGGAGAAGGCACTCACTGCCCGCTTGAGCGTCGGCGCCGCGGCCGCGTGGCCCTCGGTGATCAGCAGCGCCAGGCCATCGAGCAGAAGGTCTGGCGCGCCTGGCGGCTGCGACGGCGGCGGCGCGGCTCGGGCGGCCTCGGCCACCTCGCGCAGACCGCCATCTGTCATGAATCGTCCGGCATATTGCGCGGCAGAGAGCGCTTCGAGGTAGGTCTCGCGCGCAAGTCCGACGTCGATCGGTTCGAGGCGTTGTGCAGCCTTGAGCAGCAGTGATGGAGCCTCGCTACCACGGCTGGAGGCAACTGCGATCTCGGCGCGCAGTAGGTCGACCTGGGCGTGCTCGAGCCCCTCGAGCGGCCCCGCCTTCGCCATGGCCAGCAGTCGCAACGCGGCATCAAACCCACCAGCATGGGCCGTTGCCTTTGCCGCGGCCAGTGCGCGCTTCGCCCGCCGTGCTGGCTCGGGCGTCAGGGCGGCGGACTGTTGGAGGAAGGCGGCTGCCGCGGCCAGGCCGCCGCGCGCCTGGGCCCGGCTGGCGGATCGGTCGAGCTCGGCGGCGATGCCCTCATCGCGCTCAGTCGCTGTCTGGGCGTTATGCCAGGCCCGGCGATCGGGATCGGTCACCGGATCGGTGGCCTCGGCGATGGCCCTGTGTACACGACGACGATCGCCGTCCGAGGCGGCCTGGTAGACGGCCGATCGCACGAGCGGGTGGCGGAAGGTGACCTGGGCGGCGATGGTGAGCAGGCCGGCCGTCTCGGCCGGGCCTGCGGCCTCGACGCTGATGCCCAGGCGTTCGGCAGCGCGCCACAGCAGCGCCGAGTCGCCC
>JAODNL010000285.1 GCA_025465405.1 Pseudonocardiales bacterium
CGCTGCTATTACTGGCTGCACGTCCACGCCCAGGACGGCGTCATTCACGTCGAGTCGCCCAACCAGCACAACTACACCCTCGGGCAGTTCTTCGCGATCTGGAACCAGCCGCTGACCGCGAATCAGATCGGCCCGGCCACCGGCGCGCTGACCGTCTTCGTCGACGGCACCCGCTACGCCGGAAACCCCGCCACCATTGCGCTCACGCCGCGCGAGGACATCCAGATCGACGTCGGCACGCCCGCAGTCCCCCCGCAAAAAGTCGACTGGTCCAAATCCCAGCTCTAGCTCCAGGCACCCGGGGATCTAGATCAGAACGGCGGGGGGCCGGGATCGGCTTCGGGCGGCTCGTGGTGTGCCGGACGTTCGTCGCTCACCAATGTGGCAGGGAGGACCGTCGCGCCGGGTTCCTGCGCCGCGGCCCACGCGGCTACGTCATCGGGAGCGATATCGGCGTCCATCGGTGACGGGATGTAGGCCGGTGACTCCGGCTCGTTCGGACCGAATAGAGCTACCTCGCACATAAGACAAATATAGCACACACGTACGACGATGAGAAGAGAGAATCACCTTATTTTATAGGGGAAGTCCCGCAAAACGCGCAACCGCACGCCGGCAACAAGACCCGACCGCAGGCCGGCAACGCGATCAGGACGACGGGCCGGCTCCTCCGTCGCTGCGTCGTTCAAAGGGGAAGCGCGACCGCAGGCCGGCACCGCGACCGAACCGACGCGTCCTAATCACGGGCAGCGAACAGCGACGACACGTCGGACTCGTGATCGGCAAGAGCCAACACCTCGTCGCCTGCCGCCAGCACCGTCGACCCGCGCACCTGGACCAGCCGACCGCCCCGGCTCACCATGCTGATCCACACCGCCTCACCCAGCGGCAGGTCTTCGATCGCGCAGCCGTCCGCGGCCGATCCAGGACCGACGAGGTACCGGTGCAGCCCTTCAGGCTCGTCGCGAAAGCGCATGCCGAGTGCCCACGGTTCCGGCTCCAGAACGCGCATCGGCACCCGGAACAGCCGCGCGAATACCGGCACGAGGCCACCCTGCACGACTACCGACAGCGTCACGACGACGAAGATGATGTCGTAGATCCGCCCGGCGCCTGAGACTCCTTCGGCGAGCACGTAGGTGCCGAGCAGGATCGGCACGGCGCCCTTCAGCCCGGCCCACAGCGCGAACGCCCGCTCGCCGCGCGACAGCCGCACCGGCCACAGCACGAGCCCGACGAGCACCGGCCGAACCACGAGAATCAGCAATGCCGCCAAGGCGATTCCCGTCCACACCCGGCCGCCGCTGAACACATTGTGCAGCGACACGCTGAGGCCGAGCACGACGAACGCGACGATCTCGCCGAGGTTGCTGACCGCCGTCGCGAACCGCTCGATCTCGCGCTTGTAGGGCGCGCGCGCGTCGCCGATGACGATGCCGGCGAGGAACACGGCCAGGAATCCCGAGCCATGACAGGCCGTCGCCGCACCGTAGATCAGCAGGCTGAACGCGATCGTCTGCAGCGGGTAGAGCGCCTCGTTCGGCAACGGCACGCGCCGCATCACGATGAGCAACAGCCAACCGCCGGCCAGCCCGACCGCGACTCCGATCGCCATCTGCAACACGAACTGGCCGACGCCACCGGCCACCGCCCCGAACCCACCACCGCTCGCGCCCAGGATGCTGATCATCAGCGCGATGCCGACCGGATCGTTCGCACCCGACTCGCCTTCGAGCAGCGTGCCGGTGCGCCCGTGGATCTCGCGCCGGCCAAGCACCGAGAACACGACGGCCGGGTCGGTTGGTGCCAGCGCGGTGCCGAGCAGCAGCGACTCGCGCCAGCCGAAGCCGAACAGCCCATGCGCGGCTGCGGCCATCGCCGCGGCGGTCACGACGGTTCCGGCGACGCCGAGCCACACGACACCGCCCGCGATCGACCGGAAGCGCGTCAGGCCGATGTGCATGCCGCCGTCGAACAGGATCAGCGCCAGCGCAACCGTGACTATGCGCTGGTCGGCCTTGATGCTCAGCGATCCGAGCGACGGGAACAGGTCCGACGCAATCGCGGCGGCGATCAGGAAGATCGCCGGCGTCGGTATGCCGATCCGCTCACTGATCCGGTTGGACCCGACCGCGGCAAGCAGCGCGAGCGCCACTATGCAGATCACGACCGCGAACGGCTCGACATCCTTCACGTCGTCACCATCGTCGGTCGGGGGTTCACCGCGTTCACCGCGTTGACCGGGGCACGGGCATCCTCCACGAGATGTCGCCGACCAGACTTCCCGGCACGCCAACGCTGAAATCTACCGTGACCAGCAAGACCGATACGCTCCGGAACGTGCGAATCGGCCTTTCCCCGCAGACGAGCGACGGCATACAACCGTGATCGACGTCGTCGCGCTGCGCCGTGATCTGCACGCGCACCCCGAACTGGCCTTCGCCGAGAAGCGCACCACGGACCTGATCGTCGGGCAGCTACGTGCGCTGGGTCTGCGCCCGCGCGTGCTACCCGCGGGCACCGGCGCGGTGTGCGACATCGGACCCGGCGACGGGCCGCTGGTCGCGCTGCGAGCCGACATCGACGCGCTGCCGATCACGGACCTCAAGACAGTGCCGTACCGATCCACGGTCGACGGCACCTGCCACGGCTGCGGGCACGACGCGCACACGGCGATCCTGCTGGCGGCCGCCGGCGAGCTCGCCCGTGCCGATCTTCCCGGTCGGATAAGGCTGATCTTCCAACCGGCCGAGGAGACCCTGCCGGGCGGAGCACTGTCGGTCATCGCGTCGGGCGCACTCGAGGGAGTTACCCGGATCTTCGCGCTGCACTGCGATCCGCGGCTGGAGACGGGCCAGGTCGGAGCCCTCGTAGGTCCGATCACCGCGGCCTGCGACCAGGTCGAGGTGGTGTTGTCCGGACCGGGCGGGCACACGGCTCGTCCCCATCTGACCGTCGATCTCGTGTACGCGCTGGGCCAGCTGATCACCGAGCTGCCGGGATTGCTGTCGCGCCGGGTCGACCCGCGTGCTGCGCTGTCGCTGGTGTGGGGGGCGGTCGAGGCCGGCCGCGCAAGCAATGCGATCCCGGCGTCCGGGCAGGTTCGGGGCACGCTTCGCGCCTTCGATCGTGAATCCTGGGGCGGGGCCGAACCGCTCGTCCGCGAGCTCGTCGACGAGATCGTCTCGGCATCGGGCGCGCGGGCCGAGACGTCCTACCTGCGCGGTGTTCCGCCGGTCGTCAACGACGCCGCGGCCGTGCGAGTGCAGCGGGATGCGATCGTCTCTGGGCTCGGACCCGCGGCCCTGGCCGAGACCGTGCAGAGCATGGGCGGCGAGGATTTCGCGTGGTACCTGGACTCGGTTCCGGGAGCGATGGCTCGGCTCGGGGTGCGCATCCCGGGTGGCGCGCCGTTCGACCTGCACCAGGGCACGTTCGACATCGACGAGCGGGCGCTCGACGTCGGTGTCCGCTACACCGTGGCGCTCGCGCAGACCGCGCTGGCACACGCCTGAGTCGTTCGCCGCGCGCCGCCTGAGTCACTCGCCGAGCGATCGGCACGGACGCGCCCGCAACTCCGCGACGTACTCGTCCGGAGCGCCGGCGGCCTGCGCCGCCTCCGCGATCAGGCCGAGGTAGCGCGCTGACGGCAGGCCGCCCTCGTAGCCGTCGAGGATGTACACCCAGGCGAGCACGTCACCGTCGAGCGTGGACACCCGCAGCTTGATCTTGTTGTAGAGGCCGGTGTCCGCGCTCTCCCAGTAATCGAGCATCTCGAGGTCATACGGGGAGAGGTCGTAGAGCGCCACGAACACCTGGCTGGCCGCGTCCGGGACGACCATCGCCAGCGCGCCGTCCCAGCCGAGTTCCTCGCCGCCAAAGGTCAGCCGCCAGCCGTTCAGCCAGCCGGTCCCGGCGGCGGGGGAGTGCGGGCATCGTTCGAGCATCTGCTCGGGATCCATGTTTGAGCCGTACGCCGCGTACAGGCCGCTGGAGGACACCATCGGAGGGGAGCGTACCGATTCCAGAGCGCGGACGGGACAATGTCCGATGTGACCCGCATCGTGATTGTCGGTGGCGGCCCTGCCGGCTACGAATCCGCGCTGGTCGCCGCCCAACTCGGCGCGCAGGTGACGATCGTGGATCGCGACGGCATCGGCGGCTCGTGCGTGCTCACCGACTGCGTGCCCAGCAAGACCCTCATCGCGACGAGCGACCGGGTGACGGCGTTCCGCGACGCGCCGCGCGTCGGTATCGGCGCCGCGTCCGGCGACGTCGCGGTCGACCTCGCCTCGGTGAACGGGCGTATCAAGGATCTGGCCCGCCAGCAGTCCGACGACATCCGGGATCGGCTGCTGCGCGAAGGCGTCACCCTGCTGCCGGGCGCGGGGAGGTTCGTGGCTGCCCAGCCCGCTCGGGCCCACCGGATCGAGGTTGTCGACGGCGAGGGTCGGGTCGCGGACACCGTAGAGGCCGACGTCGTGCTGCTGGCCACCGGCGGCACGCCACGGGTCCTGGATACCGCCGTCCCGGATGGCGAGCGGATCCTCAGCTGGCGCGACGTCTACGACCTGAAGGAGTTGCCGCCGCACCTTGTCGTCATCGGCTCTGGCGTCACCGGTGCCGAATTCGCCAGCGGCTACAGCGAGCTGGGCGTGCCGGTCACGCTGGTGTCCAGCCGCGACCGGGTGCTGCCCGGCGAGGATCCCGACGCGGCCGAGGTGATCGAGCAGGTCTTCACCTCCCGTGGCGGCACGCTGGTCAAGCAGGCGCGTGCCTCGGCGGTCACCCGTACGGCCGATGGAGTCGTCGTCGAGTTGCAGGACGGACGCACGGTCAGCGGGTCACATGCCCTGATGTGCCTCGGCTCCGTGCCCAACGTCGGCAGCCTCGGCCTCGAACATGTCGGCGTCGGGCTGAACGACCGCGGCTACATCGGCGTCGACCGGGTATCCCGCACGAATGTCTCGACGATCTATGCAGCCGGCGACTGCACCGGTGTGTTGCTGCTCGCGTCGGTCGCGGGCATGCAGGGGCGGATCGCGATGTGGCACGCCCTCGGCGAGGCGGTGGCGCCGCTGCGCTTGAAGACGGTGGCCGCGAACGTCTTCACCCACCCCGAGATCGCGACGGTCGGCATCGGATACGACGCCATCAAATCCGGTGCGGTGCCGTCGCGCAGTGTCACGCTGCCGCTGGCCACGAACGCCCGTGCCA
>JAODNL010000290.1 GCA_025465405.1 Pseudonocardiales bacterium
CGGTTGGTGTGCGGCTCAGCCGGGTGCGGGGATCGCCTGCAGCCTGCTGATCATGGTGGCCAACAGCGTCGCCCACGGCGCGTGGGCGGATAGGTGCAGACGCCGGGTCCGGCGTGCTGCGCGAGGCGCGCGGCGATGCGGAACAGCCGGAGCCGTAGGCGAACCCATACCTGCGTTTTGAACGTCGGCGCCGCCCGAGCCGTCTTCACCAGCGCGACACCGCCGCTCTGCGACACGACACCGGCGCCGTTCGTCGGCATGGACACGCGATCCGCCGCGTCGAGACGCCGAGCAGATAGCTGGTCGCCACCACGCTCAACCGCGCCGCCTCGGCGCGGAGCCGGCGCTCGAACAACCAGTCGGGAAAGTACGACCCGGACCGCACCATCGCCCGGAGCAGATCCGGACTCGCCTGGGCCAACTGCTCGTGCAGCCAACCGGACATGTCGATACTGGGTGTTGCGCCCATCGCGTGGCTCCTCGTCTCGAGAACTTTTGCAAGAACTCGTTGAGGATCACGCGGTGGCCGTCTCACATCACGACGCCACGCACTACAGGGCGAAGATCAAACACCACGCCTATGGACGCAACTCCCGGACGGGGTGTGCCGATGGGATTCCCGACACGGCGCGGCCGCGGCGGCCAGCCTCGATCGGTTTCTTCCCGGACAGTGCAATGGACGAGCCCAGTGTGCGGTTGTACCTTCCCCCGTAGGGCAGTCTCTGCTTTCTCACAGGGGAGAAGACCATGGCAGTCGGGTTCTACTTCCAACCCACCGGTTTCAGCCCAGCGGTGTACGACGAAGCGATCAAGCAGCTGGAGCAGGCGGGGGCGGGCTTCGGGTCGGTCCCTGGCCGCACGTTCCACTGCGCGATGGAGGTAGACGGGTCCATCGCCGTGTTCGACATCTGGGAGTCCACCGAGCAGTTCGACAAGTTCGGCCAGACGCTGGTGCCGATCATGACCAAGCTTGGGGCCGACCCTGGCCAGCCCATGGTCGCCACCATCCACAACGTCCAGCACGGGTAGCAGCCGGCATCTTCGGCGGCGCGTTTCGCTACCGTTCCACGTAGGGAGTGACACGTCCGGCGTTGCCGAAGCCCGCCTGGTTCCTCGTGCGGGGTTTGGGCCAGCTGTGGTCGAGCGTGTTGCGTGTTCCTGGTGTGCGCTGACGCCAACGTCGGTGGCCCGACACCCTGAGATGTCCATGCGGACACCCGAGATCCGAGTTTCGGCCGGACCGCGCGCTGTCTGCGGCAGATATCCGGTCGTCCCCGACCTGGCAATTAGGGGTCGAGAAGTCCGGGGGATCGTGGTGCGCGGGTGCCATCGGCTGACGTGGCGGATCGTGCGACTCGCTCGGGCCGTCTCGCTCAGGGGATACTTCGGTGCGGACCTCGCTGAGTCGTGATGGGCGATGGTGCGCCCGCCGCGCGGGTCTGGTGCGGAGCACGAGTGCCATGGCGGGAAAGGACTGTCCGATGCGAGCGTTGCAGTTCACGGCCTACGGGGATCCGGAGGTCCTGGAGTGGGCAGAAGCTCCTGATCCGCACGCGGGGCCCGGGCAGATCCGGGTTGCGGTGCGGGCGGCGAGTGTGAACCCGATCGATTGGAAGATCGTGGCCGGGGCACTGGCCGGTGGCGAGCCCCTGGCCGGTCCCGGTTACCTCGGATACGACGCCGCTGGCGTGGTGGACGAGGTCGGTGACCAAGTCGCCGGGGTGTCCGTCGGGGACGAGGTGTTCGGCCGCGGCATGCCCACTCAGGCGGAGTACGCGGTGTTGGACTCGTGGGCGGTCAAGCCGCCGTCGGTGGATTGGGCGGTGGCGGCCGCAGTGGGCGTGGCCGGTGAGACCGCCGAACGCGGTCTGCGGCTGCTCGGCGTGACCGCCGGCGACACGCTGTTCGTCGACGGCGGGGCGGGCGGCGTGGGCGCCGTGACCGTGCAGATGGCGCTCGCCCGCGGCGCCAAAGTGATCGCTTCGGCGGGTCAGGCCAACCAGGACTACCTGCGCGAGATTGGCGCGACCCCGGTGCTCTACGGCGAGGGTATGGCCGCCCGGGTTGAGGCCGCTGCCGGCGGGAAGGTCCAGGCGGTCTTTGATGTGGCGGGCCAGACCCCGATCGAGGATCTGATCAGCTTGACGCCCGAGCCGTCCCAGGTGGTCAGCATCGCCAACTTCACGGCCGGCCAGGCCGGCGCCCGGGTAACCGGCGGGGGCGAGGACGGCCACCCGATGCAGGCTTTAGCGCAGGTAGCCGAGCTGTTGGCACAGAACAAGCTCGTGATCAAGGTGCAGACCTTTCCGTTCGATCGCGCCGCCGAGGCCTACCGCATCAGTCAGGGCGGCCACGTGCGGGGCAAGCTGGTCCTTGTCCCCTAGCCGGAGCGGATGGCCGGCGCCCCGCCGCATGCCACTGCGCCTGGCCAGCGGCAGATCGGGTAGAGGCGCTGCACGGCATGATCAGTCCCGCGCTAAGCCGAGAGACCAGCAGCAGATCCCTGCGTTTGCCTTCGTCGCTTGGAAGCCGCACGCGGCATGACCGGATGTCGCCCCCATGGTCGATCATGGTCTGTATGCACATCCGCCCGACGCAACGATTGGGTCGTGCGCTGGGCAACCGTTCCTCCGCAGACGGATGATGCGCCAGACCGTCGACGACTTCGCTGTGTGGGACGAGGTTCGGATCGAGGTTGCCGGACACGACGTCTACGGGACTGTCGTGAACATCGCTGACGGAGAGTTGGAGGTCACCGAGCTAGTCACGGGAAAGCGCTTCAGAGTGCCGCCTACCCGGACCATCGTCATGTGACCGCTAGGCGCATGTGCGGATGCCACGTCGTGACTGGAGTTGCGTAAGACTGTTCCAGTGAGAAGCCAGCCAGCGGAGTCGGTCATTGGACCGAAGACATCGGCCACACTCCTGTTGCAGTGCGCCGACAGCCCCTACTGCATGGTCATCTTTGAGCCGTACGGATCTGAGTACGAATTGCTTGGCGAGGACTGGCTGCGTGTCGAGGTAGGTGGTACCGAAGGGGGTGAGGTCGAAGTGGTGCACGACCGTCATCGTTCTTGCTATCGCCATCCAAGGCTGGGATTACCTGACGGTGGTGAACCGTGCGGGCGAGCGGCCTGCTGGTCTCTTCTGACTCACGCACATCGGCGTAGGTAAACCGCCAGGGCGCGATAGCGATCCATATGCGCGGCTCTGGCGACGTCATTTAGGTGCTGGCTGGCCGCGCAGATCGACGGATACTTCGCGCTGCGAGCCGTCGTCGTGGCGTAGCCGGCCGAAGAGGAGCGTTTGGAGCTGCGTCGCCCCGACGAGGACTGAGATCCACGTCGACTCGTCCGACCAGAACATCTCCAGCACGGTGGAAGGGCGAGGACTCCTGATGACAGAGGGGAGGGCTTGGATGTCGTCGTGGTCGGTCCGTTCGGCGCATTACTCGCGAACCGGCTCGGGCCACATGGGGGCCACACCGCAACTGAAACGAAGCGTCGCAAGTGGCGACAATCAA
>JAODNL010000291.1 GCA_025465405.1 Pseudonocardiales bacterium
GGGCGCGTATGTTCACACAGGTCGGATTACCTCAATTCGCGGTCATCGTCGTCATCCTCGTCATCGCGCTGATCGCACTGCGGCATCCCCAAGGGCACGGCGCCCAGGCGGGCAGCGCTACCCACACCCCGACGAGCACGCACGCCAGCACATCGCGCGCCGCGACACCAACTGCGACCTCCACCGCGCCGCACGCGAGCGGCTCGACGTCGTCGTCCACGTCTGCGACCACCACGACGCCGGGGAAGCTGCCGCTGGTCGTGCTGAACAACACGACCGTTCAGGGGCTGGCGCAGCAAGCGAAAGCGACGTTCGAGGCGGGCGGCTGGACGGTCACCAGCTTGGGCAACTACCAGAACGACATCATCTCGACGTGCGCCTACTATGACCCGTCCGTCACGGGTGCGCTGGATGCGGCAACCGCCTTGCAGGCTCAGTTCCCCGCGATCAAGCGGGTACGGCCGAAGTTCGCCGGGCTGCCGGGCGGCCCCGTCGTGGTCGTCCTCACGCCCGACTACACCTCGGGGTAAGCGCTCGCGCGGCTGTGCGAAGATAGATGCACAACCGAATAGCACCGCTCATCCAGAGGGGCAGAGGGACCGGCCCGACGAAGCCCCGGCAACCGCGCGCGATGCATCGACGATCTTGTTCGAGTCGAGGCCGCCGCACGCAGGTGCCAACTCCGGCCCAGGCACGTGCCTGGGAAAGATGAGGAGAAAGGCCTCGCATTCATGACTGCCCTGATCGACCGCCACACGGTCCCCTCGCCCGCGTCGGCACTGGTGTGCCGCAACTGCGCAGCCCAGTTCCCGCTCGGCGCGCAGCACGCGTGCTTCGAGTGTTTCGGCCCGCTCGAGATCGGCTACGACCCGGCCGCGCTCGCCCGGGTCACCCACGACGAGATCGCGTCCGGCCCGCACTCGCTGTGGCGCTACGCCGGACTGCTGCCGGTGGGCCAGAACCCGGCTACGCGCGTGGACTCTGCCACCGGCATGACACCGCTTATCCGTGCCGACCGGCTCGCCGACGAGCTGGGGTTCACCGGCCCGGTCTGGATCAAGGACGACTCCGCGAACCCGACGCACTCGTTCAAGGACCGCGTCGTCTCGGTGGCGATCACCGCGGCGCGGGAGCTGGGTTTCGAGCGGATCGCGTGTGCCTCGACCGGCAACCTGGCGAACTCCGTCGCCGCGCACGCCGCGCGGGTGGGAATGCCGTCGATCGTGTTCATCCCGTCGGATCTCGAGCCGGCCAAGATCATTCAGACCGCGATCTACGGCGGCACGCTCATCGGCGTCGACGGCTCCTACGACGACGTCAACCGGCTCTGCTCCGAGCTCGCCGAGACCGACGAGTTCGAGAACACCGGCTTCGTCAACGTCAACGTGCGGCCGTACTACGCCGAGGGGTCGAAGACACTCGGCTTCGAGGTCGCCGAGCAGCTCGGCTGGCGGCTGCCAGGTCAGATTGTGGCGCCGATGGCGTCGGGCTCGCTGTTGACCAAGGTCCACAAGTCGTTCAAGGAGCTGGTGGCGGCCGGCCTGGTGCCGTCGTCCTCCTGGCGGGTGTTCGGCGCGCAGTCGGCTGGGTGCTCGCCGATCGCGACGGCCTTCGCCAACGGTTGGGACGTGGTGCAGCCGGTCAAGCCGACCGGGATCGCGAAGTCGCTGAACATCGGCAATCCGGCCGACGGCCCGTACGCGCTCGACGCGGTGCGCTCGACCGGTGGCGCGATGGCCTCGGTGTCCGACGACGAGATCCGGGCGGGTATCCGGCTGCTGGCACGCACGACCGGCGTGTTCGCCGAGACCGCAGGCGGCGTGACGGTGGCGGTGCTACAGAAGCTGGTCGAATCAGGCGCGATCGACACGTCCGTCGAGACCGTCGTCTACAACACCGGCGACGGGCTGAAGACGATCGACGCCGTCAGCGAGGGCGCGCTCCCCACTGCCGTGATCCCGCCGACCGTCAAGGGCATGCGCGAAGCCGGCCTTCTGTAGCGACCGCATTTCCCCGCTGGTGACCGGTTGTCTGAAGCCTTTCCCCGCTGGTGACCGTTCAGGCCGCCCGAATCGACCACAGGCGGGGAAAACCTGAGCGGTCCCGGCGACGGCCCCGGTCAAAGGCTCGGGTGATGCGCTGGCCGAGGTAGACCTGGCGATACCTGGCGTCCGTCCAACCCCACCGCACAACCGCCACGCCGCGTTCCTCGAGGTCTTCCTGCCGAAGCTTCTCCGCCGTCAACACGTCGCGTTGGTCGTATTTGGAGCGGCCGTCGGCCTCACCGACGACGCCGAACTCGTCCCAGTAGAAGTCCGTGCGACCGAGGAAGTTCCCGTTGTGGTCGTAGAACGACGTCTGCAGATCCGGAGTGGGCAACTTCAGCTGGCGGATGACGAGCCGGCTGAACGATTCGAGTGGTGACTCAGCACGCGCGTCGGCGAGGGCTAGCGCTCGCGATGCCTTACGCATCCCCGGCCAACTACGGCAGAAGTAGCGCAGGTCTTCGAGCTGTTCGCTCTCGATCAGGCCGCGATTGAGGGCTGCGTCGATAGTGACGACTGCCGCCAGTGTGGAGACTGATCGCGCGACATCCACCACGGTTCGCGCCACGGATGTGACGCCGATGCCGTCGATCTCGACGATGTCCTGCGCTCGTATGGACGCGCGGTGCAGTAGCGCGGAGGTGACGTCTCCCGTACATCGCGGAGGGACGGTGAGGTCGGGTCGACCGGGAGGATCGAGCAGGGGCAAGCCGTGCAGCAAGGCGGCGGACCGGTGGCTGACAATGCTGCCCTGGCACACGCGAGCGGCAGCGACGGCGATGACGCAAGGGTCGTCCTTTCCGTCGAGAGCGGTGAACTGGTTTCGCCGCAGCCGAATCACACGTCCTGATCGGACGGCTCGACTCAATGCTGAATCGGACCATCCGCACGCCAGGGCGTCGGCACGAGTGAAGACTGCGGTCGGCGGGAGCGTTCGCACCGGCCGAGCAGACATCGGTGGCTCGCGTACGACTAGGTGGTCGGTGCGTCCTGTGGACGATGGCGGGGGCTGTGGACACTCGACGACGCGTCCACCTTTCCCCGCTCGTGACCGAAAATTGCCCGAATATCGGTCAGCAGCGGGGAAAGGCGGCGGTCGCCCGGTCAGCAGCGGGGAAAGGCGGCGGCGGTCACGAGGTCAGTGCGACGCGGTGAGGGTCTGCGTCCCGATTACGCGCAGCAGGTCCAGCTTCTCGCGGGCATCGGTGCCCGGCCGCGGATACAGCACGACCAGGATCTGATCGCCCACGCCGCTGACCAGCGTCTCGCACAGGAAATCAAGCACCCCCACCTCGGGGTGGATCACAAGCTTGGCGTCCGCGCGTCGTACAGCCACCTCGTGCTCCGACCACAGTGCGGCGAACTCCGGGCTGGCCGAGAGCAGCCGCCGGACCAACGACTCCACGTCGTCGTCGCCGCGCCGCCGCGTCGCCGTCGCGCGCAGGTCGGCAACGTGTGATCGCGAGTGCCTGTCCCAGTCCTCGCGCGGGTACCGGTCGCGTACCGCTGAATCGGTGAACCACCGCCAAATGAAGTTTCGGTGCAGGCCGGTTCGGGACGCGGTGTCGCCCGTGACCGCAGCCGACATCGCGTTCTGCACGAGGACCTCGCCGAGATCGGAGACGACGAACGCGGGCGCGTCCGACAGCCGGTCGAGCACGTGCAGCAGCCCGGGGCTCACATGCAGGCCTGGGTGATGGCGAGCCGGCGGTGCCTGACCGGCCAGGTGGAACAGGTGATCGCGCTCGTCGTCGGTCAATCGGAGCGCCCGAGCGATCGCGGCCAGCAGCGGCACCGACGGGTGCGGTCCGCGCGCCTGCTCCAACCGGGTGTAGTAGTCGACCGACATCCCCGCTTGCAGCGCCACCTCGTCACGACGCAGCCCGGGCGTGCGCCGGCGCACCCCGGACGGCAGCCCGACGTCGGCCGGACTCAGCCGGTCGCGCCGCCGTCGCAGGAATTCGGCGAGCCCGCCACGGTCCATGCATCGACTGTGCCGCAGTCCGCCGCGCCGAACCAGGGACAGCTGATCCCCTGATCGACCGAGCCTGCCGATATCGACCGAACGGGAGCAGGCTCGAACACATGAAGACACGACAACTCGGCAAGACCGGCCCCGCCGTTAGCGAGATCGGCCTCGGCCTCATGGGCATGTCGGGCGTGTACGGGGCCAGCGACGATGACGAGAGCATCGCGACGATCCACGCCGCACTCGACGACGGCATCAACCTGCTCGATACCGGAGACTTCTACGGCGCGGGGCACAACGAGATGCTGGTAGCGCGGGCACTGCGGGATCGCGAGCGCGGCGACGTCGTGCTGAGCGTCAAGTTCGGCGGGATGCGCGCGCCCGACGGCGGCTGGGGCGGCGTCGACAATCGTCCCGCGGCGATACGCAACTTCCTCGCGTATTCGCTGCGACGGCTCGACACGGACTACATCGACATCTACCGACCGGCCCGTCTGGACCCGGACGTGCCGATCGAGGACACCGTCGGCGCGATCGCGGAGCAGGTGCAGGCCGGCTACGTCCGGCACGTCGGCCTGTCCGAGGTCGGTGCCGACACGATTCGGCGCGCCGCGGCGGTGCATCCGATCACCGACCTGCAGATCGAGTACTCGCTGCTGTCACGGGGGATCGAGGGCGAGATCCTGGGCGTTTGCCGCGAACTCGGCATCGGGATCACCGCTTACGGCGTCCTATCGCGCGGTCTCATCGCGGACTCGGCCCCGGAAACGTTTGCGCCGACGGATTTCCGTGCGCACAGCCCGCGATTCCAGGGCGACAATCTGACGCACAACCGCGGCCTGGTGCAGCGACTACAACCGATCGCTGCGCGGCACGGCCTCACCGTGGCGCAGTTGGCCATCGCGTGGGCGCTCGCCAAGGGCGAGGACATCGTGCCGCTCGTCGGCACCCGTCGCCGCTCGCGCCTCGCCGAAGCCATGGCCGCCGCCGCCGTCGAACTGGACGACGTGAGCGTCGCCGAGATCGAGGCGTTCGTACCCCCGGGGGCCGCCGCCGGTGAACGATATGCCCCCGCCCAACTGGCCCAACTCGACAGCGAACGCTGACCGTGATTCCTCGTGACGGAAGTCTGGAAATCGCCGGATGGTCCGTGTAGCGTCCGCGACGGTCGTAGTTACGAGCGTTTCGACAAGCGAAGTATCACGTTCGCCACGGTGGGCGTGCACTGCAGTGAAGCGGGACCAAGGAGCGAAGACCCCGGTTCCACGAAGGGTGGCGCCGGAAGGCCCCCTAGCAAGGAGTGCACGTGGCACAGGGCACCGTGAAGTGGTTCAACAACGAGAAGGGCTACGGCTTCATTGCCGTGGACGGCGGCCAGGACGTATTCGTCCACTACTCAGCGATTCAGTCCGACGGCTACCGCTCGCTCGACGAGGGCCAGCGGGTCGAGTTCGAGGTCGCCCAGGGGCCAAAGGGCCCGCAGGCTGACGCGGTCCACGTCGTCAGCTGAACCCAGCACAATGCCTGAGAGGGCCCGGACCGCCACGGCGGTCCGGGCCTTCTCGCTTCTGCTCGCGTCTGCGGGGAATCCGCTTCCGGGCGACGTGCGTTAGGGAGGGCGTGAGTGAGAACGCGCGATTCGGAGCCGTGCTGCAGCTGACCGCCCGCGAAGGCAAGCGGGACGAGCTGGTGCGAGTTCTGACGAACTACGCCAACACCCTCGACGGCGAGCCGGGCACGACCCTGTTCGCCGCGGCCGCCGACGCCGGCGACGAAGATCTCGTCTGGCTGTGGGAGGAATTCGCCGACGAGGATGGCGTGCGCGGCCACTTCGAGCATGACTTCTTCCGCGCGCTGCAGCTGGAACTCGCCGACCTGCTCGCCGCGCCGGTGGCCGTGCGACCGCTCGCACCGTTCACGCGCCGGCTGAATCCGGGCGTCACCGCCGAGTAGGCGTGACCTTGCACTCTCTTAGGGCGAGTGCTAGACCTGAATTGGCACTCGGCTAGGCTGAGTGCCAGCCGGTCGCAGTGAGGGGCTTCATACGAGCGCCGTCCGTCGCGGGCACTGAGCCGGACCACACAAACGTGTCCATCTACGAGTAAGGACGACACCGCATGGCCAAGTTGATCGCGTTCGACGAAGAGGCCCGCCGCGGTCTTGAGCGCGGCATGAACGTACTCGCCGACGCCGTGAAGGTGACGCTGGGCCCCAAGGGCCGCAACGTCGTGTTGGAGAAGAAGTGGGGCGCCCCCACGATCACCAACGACGGTGTCAGCATCGCCAAGGAGATCGAGCTCGACGATCCGTGGGAGAAGATCGGCGCCGAGCTGGTCAAGGAAGTAGCCAAGAAGACCGATGACGTTGCTGGTGACGGCACGACGACGGCCACCGTGCTCGCCCAGGCGCTGGTGAAGGAAGGCCTGCGCAACGTGGCCGCCGGTGCCAACCCGATGGCGCTCAAGCGCGGCATCGAAGCGGCTGTGGCGTCGGTGTCCGAGGTGCTGGGCAACCAGGCCAAGGACGTCGAGACCAAGGAGCAGATCGCCGCTACCGCGTCGATCTCGGCCGCGGACACCACGGTCGGTGAGCTCATCGCCGAGGCGATGGACAAGGTCGGCAAGGAAGGCGTCATCACCGTCGAGGAGAGCAACACCTTCGGCCTCGAGCTCGAGCTCACCGAGGGCATGCGCTTCGACAAGGGCTACATCAGCCCGTATTTCGTCACCGACCCCGAGCGTATGGAAGCCGTCCTCGACGATCCGTACATCCTCATCGTCGAGAACAAGATCTCGAACGTGAAGGATCTGCTGCCGCTGCTAGAGAAGGTCATGCAGACCGGCAAGCCGCTGGCGATCATCGCCGAGGATGTCGAGGGCGAGGCCCTGGCCACCCTGGTCGTCAACAAGATCCGTGGCACCTTCAAGTCCGTCGCCGTCAAGGCGCCTGGCTTCGGCGACCGCCGCAAGGCGATGCTGGGTGACATCGCGATCCTGACCGGTGCGCAGGTGATCAGCGAGACCGTCGGTCTCAAGCTGGAGAACGCCGGTATCGAGCTCCTCGGCCGGGCCCGGAAGTTCACCACCACCAAGGACGAGACGACGATCGTCGAGGGTGCCGGTGACCCCGACCAGATCCAGGGTCGGGTCAACCAGATCCGCGCCGAGATCGAGAAGAGCGACTCGGACTACGACCGCGAGAAGCTGCAGGAGCGGCTGGCGAAGCTCGCCGGCGGTGTTGCAGTGATCAAGGTCGGCGCGGCCACCGAGGTCGAGCTCAAGGAGCGCAAGCACCGCATCGAGGACGCCGTTCGCAACGCGAAGGCGGCCGTCGAGGAGGGCTTGCTGGCCGGTGGTGGCGTGGCCCTGGCCAACGCCGTCGGCACCGCGTTCGACAAGCTCGACCTGTCGGGCGACGAGGCCACCGGAGCGAACATCGGCAAGGTGGCGCTGACTGCTCCGCTCAAGCAGATCGCGATCAACGCCGGTCTCGAGGGCGGCGTCGTCGCCGAAAAGGTCAACTCGCTGCCCCCGGGCCACGGCCTGAACGCCGCGACCGGCGAGTATGTCGACATGTTCGCAGAGGGCATCGTCGAGCCGGCCAAGGTGACTCGTTCGGCGCTGCAGAACGCCGCGTCGATCGCCGCGCTGTTCCTCACCACCGAGGCGGTTGTCGCCGACAAGCCGGAGAAGCAGCCGGCTGGCGGCGGCGGCGGCATGCCCGGCGGCGGTGACATGGACTTCTGAGTCCATACCTGCTGTACGCGAAGGGGCGGTCCCGAAAGGGGCCGCCCCTTCGTGCTGGCAGGATGCGAGCGTGGGGCCACGGGACTTCGACGCGGTCGCGTTGGGCAATCGCGAGTGCGACGCCTGGGCGGCGTACTACCGTCGCCAATGGCGCGCGTTCCTGGTGTCGGCCGTGGCAATGGTGCGAATCGGCTTCGGGATGAGCTGGCCGCGAACTCTGCGCGGCGCGTGGTACGTGCTGCGGGCCAACCAGCTGTGGGCGCCCTACCCGGACAACGATCCGCCGGCCGCCCGAGCCTGCATGCGGCGCTTCTACGGACTGGTCGCGCGTGGCGGCGAGCTGCGCATCGACCCGTATGAGGCGGCGCGGCGGGAGGTCGAGTGGTGGCGGGTCCACCGGATGCACCAGCGCGAGGATCAGCTGTCCGAAGCCGATCTCGTCGAGGCGCTGGTCGACCTGTTCAGCTACGTCTACAGCGCCGAACGGGGCGCCGTGCGCGAGGCCGCCGAGCACCGCGTGCTCGCCATGCGGCACTCCGACGAGTGGGTCGATGCCGGATGTCCCGTCGACCATCCGCTACTCGCAGCCGAGCGGGCCGCGCTGATCGCGTCGTACAGCGCGTTGCTGGCGGCCGTCCACACGCGATCTTGATGTTCTCCGCGGGTCATGACCCCGCGTCGCCATCAAGATCGCGGAGTTCAGCCCGGCATCTCGTCCACGAAGCACCAGCGCCATGCCTCGCCGGGTTCGATGCTGCGCATCACCGGGTGCCAGGTTCCGCGGAAGTGTGCGGTCGCGTGCTTCTGCGGGGACGAGTCGCAGCAGCCGACGTGCCCGCAAGTCAGGCACAGCCGAAGGTGCACCCACCGCGTGCCGTCGCGCAGGCATTCCTCGCAGCCTTCCGGGGTTCGAGCGGTTGTCACCCGTGGTGCGTTGCGCAGGTGCTCGCAATCACCGGCCCGTTGGTGCGGCGTCGTGAGCTCGTTGTCCAGTCGGGCGGCCGCGTCCTCGATGCGGTCGAGCATGGACTCCTCCATGTCGATCGCCGTCAGGGCGGCGCGTAGCACCTCCTCGTCGTACACGCCGCGGTCGCGGGCTTCGAGGATCGAGCTGCGTTCGGCGGCGAGCATCTGCGTGCGCAGCCGGTAGTACGCGGCCGACGGCGGTTCGATTTCGGACTGGGGGCGTCCCAGCTGCTCCCACAACTGATTGCTGCGGCGGACTCCACGCTGGCGCAACTGCTCGAGCACCTCAGGCGGATCGTCGGCTTTCTCCAGTTGTTCGAGAACAGCCAGCCCGGCGCGCGACGCATCAGTGACCAGCGACGCCGACTGCAGCGCGTCCTCCGCCGCGTCGGGCCCGGGCAGTCCCAGGCGTCGAACGAGCCACGGCAGGGTCAGCCCCTGCACTAGGAGCGTTCCGGCGACGACGATGAACGCCGCGAGGCTCAGCAGGCTGCGGTGGGCCGTGTCGACCGGCAAGAGGAAGACGGCGGCCAGCGTGACCACGCCGCGCATTCCCGCCCAGGACACGATCGCGCTGACGCGCCATGACCAGCTGGGCTGACCGAGCAGCCGCAGCGCTCCGGCCGCGGCGTACACCCAGACAAGCCTGGCGACGACGGCCGTTGCGAGCACGATCAGGCAGGGCGGGATCACCTGCCCCCACGGCAGATGTTCGTGCCGCACGTCGTCGATCAGTGGCCGGATCTGCAGCCCGATCAACAGGAACACGACGTTCTCCAGCAAGAACTGCACCGTGCGCCAGTTGATGTTCTCGGCGATCCGCGACGCCGCTGACTGCAGCACCGGCGCCTTGTGCCCGAGCACCAGGCCCGTCACGACGACCGCCAGCACACCGGACGCGTGGATCTGCTCGGCGGGCAGGAACGCGACGTAGGGAGCCGCGAACGACAGGGTGGTGTCGAGCACCGGATCGGTAATGTGCCGGCGGATCTGCGCCAGCACCGCCGCCGCGATCAACCCGATCAGCAGGCCACCGCCGGCGGCGCGGATGAAGTCCCAGCCGACGTTCCATGCCGAGACCGACGCGGTCATTGCCGCGATGGCCGTGTTCAACGCGACCAGTGCGGCCGCGTCGTTGACCAGGCTCTCCGATTCGAGGATCGAGACGATTCGCCGCGGCATGCCCACCCGACGGGCCACCGTGGTCGCGGCCACCGCGTCCGGCGGCGCGACCACGGCACCGAGCGCGAACGCGGCGGCCAGCGAGACGCCGGGCATCACCCACCAGGCGACTACTCCGATCGTCAATGTCGAGAACGCGACCAGGCCGACGGACAGCAGGCCGATCGCCCGCCGGTTCGCGCGGAAGTCCACCAGGGAGGTGCGGATCGCCGCGGCGTAGAGCAGGGGCGGCAGCAGCCCGATCAGGACCAGGTCGGGCGTCAGGACGATCTCGAGCACGTGCGGGATGAAGGAGATGCAGACGCCGACGACCACCATCGCGAGCGGTTCGGACAGGTTCAGCCGCCGCGAGAATGCGGCCACGAATCCGACGACGGCGACGAGCCCGAGGATGTCCAGCGCCGCATGCACGGGTGCCATTCTGCCTGGGCCGGGAGAGTCGCCCGTGCTGTGGATAACCCCGGTCGTCGGTCGGTCCGCTGTGCCACACTCCCGCCCATGCAAATCGGGCATTCGGGACGCGTGCTGCTGTTCGCGTTTGCCACCGCGCTGACGCTGACCGGATGTACCGGATCCTCGAAGCCGAAGCGCACCGCCACCCCCACGTTCTCGGAGCTGGCGGCCACGGGATCGCCCACGGGATCGTCCGCGGGATCGTCCGCGGGATCGGCCAGGCCTACGGTGGCCAGGAGCGTTCCCAACACGCGCCCTGGCGAGAAGCCGCCGGTGCTGCCGGCCGCGGCCCGCTCCGATACCGCCCTCGGCGCCACCGAGTTCGCGCGGTTCTGGATCGAAGCCCTGGACTGGGGCTACGCCACCACCGACTCAACCCTCGCCAGACACATGTATGCGTCGAGCTGCGCCGAATGTGCGCGTCTCGTCAGCATCATCGATTCGGCGAGGACGGCCGGTAACTACTTCCGCGGGGGTCGCATTGACATCTCCGCATGGATCGTCGCCGACAACGACGGTCGCCACCGCGCGACACAAGCAGTGGACGTCACGTACTCGCAAAGTGCGATTGATGTGCTCGCCGAATCCGGTATCCACGTCGGATCCAGTCCAGGAGTGACCGGTCTCGTTCGACGGGTCTGGGTCCGACCAGCGAGCCACAGCTGGTCGATCG
>JAODNL010000316.1 GCA_025465405.1 Pseudonocardiales bacterium
CCGCGAGCATGCCGACGAGCCGGTTGACCTCGCGCCGTAGCTGCGCGCCGGCGCGCCAGGCCGCGACCTCCGGCCCCGGGGGTGCGTTGGTGGCTCGCGTCGCCTTCTGCCGGGCCGCCGAGTCGCGGCGCGTCAGGACGGCTGCCATCTGCTCGGGCGACAGGATGCCCGGAAGGCCGAGAAAGTCGGCGTCCTCCTCGGTGATCGCCGCTGCGTCGGCGACCACCGCGCGCCCCGCGTGCAGCACGTGCGCGAAGGCCGCGTCGGCGTCGATGAGCTCGTAGGAATCAGCGTCGGCCGGCTCGGTCTCGACGCGCTCGACGTCCAGAACGTCACTTGCGGCCGACGGGGGTGGGATCACGTGGTTGCGCTCGTCCTCGAGCTCGGCCGCCAGCGCCAGCAACGGCCGTACAGCCGGGAGGAACACCGTCGCCGACTCCCCCGGCGCGCGAGCTCGGACGACCCGGCCCACACCCTGCGCGAAGAACAGCGGCGTGCGGTAGGACGTCATCCACGCCAGGCAGGCCGCCCGGGGCACGTCGACGCCTTCGGACACCATCCGCACGCACACCGCCATGCGCTCGGTCCCAGACGTGAACGCCGCGATCTTGCTGCTGGCCTTCGGATCGTCGGACAGGATCACGACCGGCGTGTGGCCGGTGACTTGTTCGACGATTGCCGCATAGGCACGCGCGTCGTCCTGATCGCTAGCGAGCACGAGCCCGGCCGCGTCGGGCATGCCGTTCTCGCGCAGGTGGGTGATCCGCTCGTCCATCGCGGCGATCACGTGCGGGACCCACTTGCCCTTGGGGTTCAGGGCGGTGCGCCAGGCGGTCGCCTCGGTGCGCTTCGTCGACGCTTCCGACAGGCTCGCGGCGACGACCTCGCCGGCGCTGTTGCGCCACCGCGACGTGCCCGTGTACGCGGCGAAGACCACCGGGCGTACGACCGCGTCGCGCAGGGCCTCGCGGTAGCCGTAGGTGAAGTCCGCGCTGCTGCAGAATCCACCGTCAGGGTCGGCGTCGTACCGCACGAACGGGATGCGTTCGTCGGGCCGGGTACGAAACGGCGTGCCGGTGAGGCACACGCGGCGGGCGGCCTGCTCGAATGCGGTCGCGACCGCCTCGCCCCAGGACAGGCCGTCGCCGGCGTGGTGTACCTCGTCGAGCACCACGAGCGTCCGCTTCGCCTTCGCCCGCGCAGCGTGCAGGGCCGGCTTCGCCGCCACCTGGGCGTAGGTAGTCACGTATCCCAGCAGATCGGGACGGACCGGGCCGACGGCGTTCGTCAGCGCAGCGTCCAGAGCGATGCCCGCGTGGTCGGCCGCCTCTGCCCACTGCGTGCGCAGGTGGTCGGTCGGGCACACGACGATCACCCGGTCGATCGCGCGCCGATCCAGCAGACGGCGCGCGAGCATCAGTGCGAACGTCGTCTTGCCGGCGCCGGGAGTCGCCGTGACGAGGAAGTCCCGGCGCGGGCTCTCTTCCTCGTAGGCGGCCAGGGCGGCGCGTTGCCACGCCCGCAGGCGGGGCAGGTCGGCGGGCGGGAGCTGCTGCGGTTGCGCCACCCCACCCCCCGTCAATTCGGCTCCGATCGTGATGAGATGCCCCGTGGCAACCGGCCGCAGGGCATCCGTCACCACCCTAGCGGGGTCGCCTTCGCGTGGCCGGAGCGGCGCGCCCCGCACGCCGGACGCACACCGCCGCCGCCCTCACCAAAGGCGACAATCGCGTACACCTCGCCGCGCGGGAGCACCAGCGGGATCCGGCGGAGCAGGATGTCGCGGCTGACGCCTCCACCGATGCCGGTGATCAAGCCGGGCGCGCACGACCCGGCACCGCCAGGTACGGCCAATGGCGCAACGAGCGCGACCAGTTGGGCGGGCTCGTGCGTCATCTCCGCAGGCCGCGGGGCCGCGCCGCACCCGACGATGACACGCGGGTCTCGCCCGCAGAGTCGGCGAAGGCGTCGACGACGGCAGACTGTGGAGTCGTGAACCCCGGACGGCGAGTGCTGCGCGCCGCACGCCTGCTACCGTCGCTGCTCCGTCAGGCGGCGGCGAAGGCCTGGCACGACCGCGTCCTCGGCCTGTCCGCCGAAGCCGCCTTCTGGCAGCTCCTGAGCCTGCCATCGCTCTTCCTCGCGCTCGTCGCAACGCTCGGGTACGTGTCGCACTGGTTCGGCGCGGACAGCACGCAGACCGAGCGTCGCCTGGAATCCACGCTGAGCCGGGCCTTCAGCCCGCAGGTCGTCGACCAGGTCATCCATCCCATGCTGCACGAGGTGTTGTTCAACGGGCGCGCCGACATGATCAGCCTGGGCTTCGCGCTCGCGCTGTGGGCCGGCTCGTCGGCGACGGCCACATTCGTCAACACGATCACCATCGCCTACGACATGCGCGAGCAGCGCGGCCCCGTTCGCAGTCGGCTGCTGGCCCTCTGGCTGTTCCTCGGCTCGGTGCTGCTCGGCGTCGTCGTGCTCCCGCTACTGGTACTTGGACCGGACCTGCTGACCAAGGCGTTCCCCGAGCGGCTGCGGCCGACCGTCGGCCGGATCCTGAGCGACGCCTACTATCCCGGCGTCGTGCTCTTGCTGCTGCTCGGGCTCACGACGCTGTACCACCTCGCCCCGCCGCGTCGGCTGCCGTGGCGTCGGGGGGTGCCCGGCGCGGTCATCGCGATCATCGTCTTCCTCGCCGGATCTGCCGGGCTGCGGGGCTACATCCGGTTCATCCTCGATCACAACCACGCGTACGGCACGCTCGCGGCACCGATCGCCGCGTTGCTGTTCTTCTTCCTGCTCGCGCTCGGCGTGCTGTTCGGGGCCGAGGTCAACGCCGCGATCGAGCAGATGGCCCCGAGCCCGGTGCGACGGCCGCGGGTGCTGCACCCGCGCGGCTGGCAACGTCTCGACGAGTGCGCGCCCGAGCGCCGAACCCCGGGGCCTGGTCAGTCCGAGAGCACCTTGTCGTAGATCTCCTTGCACCGCGGGCACACCGGCGAGCCCGGCTTCGGCGACTTGGTGACGGGAAACACCTCGCCACAGAGCGCCTCGACCATCGTTCCCGTGACGGCGCTCTCGGCGATCTTCGCCTTGCGCACGTAGTGGAACAGATCGTCGCCGGTGTCGCTGTCGGAGGTCTTCGGTTCGACGAGGGTCTGGGTACCGGTCACACCGTCGATTCTGCCACCGGTTCCGCCTCCGGTCAGCCGTCGACGGTGCGGTCGTCCTTCCCGGACGGGAGCGCTCGTTCGGCCGAGGCACCGAGATAGCCGGCGCGCTGAGTGCGCTTCTTCGGCGGCCGGTCGTTGGCGATCAGCACGGCGCACCACGGCAACACCAACCCGCCGACGACGAACGTCAGCGCGAGAACCATCGAAACCCGATACGTCAGCGCCGCGCCCAGCACGCAGAAGGCACGGAGCCCCATCATGATCGCGTAGCGCTTTCGACGTCGGTCGTACTCGTCGTCATTGCTCTGCGGCGCCGTCGTGATCAACGGGGGCTGCTCGGCGCGAGTGCGGCGCATAGGTCCATCGTCGCACCGTCCGGCGCCGAAAGCGCCAGATCGATGCGCCAGGATGCACGGGTGAATCCCGACCGGCCCAGCGCACTCCTCGATGGCCCAGGGATCGAGCGGTTGCGTGCCGCGCTGGCCGGCTACACGGCCGACGCGATTCACGACCTGCTTGGCATCGCCGGAACGGCGGCGCTGCGTCGCGGTGACCTGGCTGCCCTCCGTCGGCATCTCACCGCAGACACTCCCGTGAGCACGCTCGTCCGGCTCTTCCTGCTCGGCGAGCCGGTCGACGAGACGGCCGCCGCCCGCGCCCTGCACCCCCTCACGACGGACGCCGCGTGTGCCGCCGGTCTGCTCGCCGTGTCGGCCGGCGCGGCACGGGCGGTGCTCGACATCCGGCCTTACGCCGAGGCTGTCCCCGGCCTTCCGGGCCTGCCGGCCGCGGCCGCCCCGCCGTGGTGGGTGGTGTCCGACTTCGGCACCGACGTCCGCCCCGGCCCGTTGGCGGCAGACCACGTGCTCGGCATCGGCACCGCGGCGCTGACCCTGGCGCAGGCCACGATCCGCAGTCCGGTCGCCGCCGCGTTGGATCTGGGTACCGGCTGCGGCGTCCAGGCATTGCACCTGAGCCGGCACGCCGGTGCCGTCACGGCAACGGACATCAGCCATCGGGCGCTACGGATGGCCGCGACCACGGCGGCCCTGAGCGGCGCGTCGTGGGATCTTCGCGCCGGCTCCCTGCTCGCGCCGGTGCGGGGCCAGGTCTTCGACCTGATCGTCGCCAACCCGCCGTTTGTCGTCTCGCCCGGCCTTCGCGCCGGTGACGGCGGATACGACTACCGCGACGGCGGCCTCGCGGGTGACGAGCTGTGCCGCCGGCTGGTCGGCGCGCTGCCCGGCGCGCTCGCGCCCGGAGGCGTCGCCCAGCTGCTCGCGAACTGGATCATCCCGACGGAAGCCCCGTGGGCCGAACGTCTGCACGAATGGCTGGCCGGCGGCGGCTGCGACGTGTGGGTCTGGCAACGGGAGGTGGCCGAACCGGCCGAGTACGTCGCCCTGTGGCTGCGCGACGCCGGCGAGCTGCCGGGGACGGCCGCCTACGCCCGCCGCTACGACGCGTGGCTGGACTGGATGACCGCCGCGGGGATCGCCGGCATCGGCATGGGGCTGATCACGCTCTGGCGGACGGACAGCGCCGTGCCAGCCATCGTGTGCGAGGACATTCCCCAAGCCCTCGAGCAGCCAGCCGGCGCCTACCTGCCGGCGTGGCACGCACGCCGCCGGTGGTTGGGCGAGATCACTGACGACGACTTGCTGAACTCTCTGCTGCGCACCGCGGACGGCGTCGTGCGCACCCGCCAGGATCTGCGGGCCGACACCGGCTGGCAGACGGTCGCCAGCACGCTGCGGCAGTCCCATGGCATGCGCTGGGAGGTGGACGTGGACGAGGCTATCGCCGCGCTGCTCGCCGGCTGCGACGGCCGACACCGGCTGCACGAGCTCGTCGCGGTTCTCGCGGCTTCGCTCGGCGCTACGTCCGACGACGTCACGGCAGCTGCGATTCCAGTACTGCGGGATCTGGTCGGGCGCGGGTTCCTCGAGCCGGCGGCTTCGGGATGAGGGCGGTCGTCCAGCGGGTTACCAGTGCCCGCGTGCGCGTGGATGGGGCCACAGCCGGCGAGATCGGCGTCGGCCTGCTGGTCCTCGTCGGGGTGACGCATGATGACTCCCCCACCGGCGCAGCCGCACTCGCGCGCAAGATCTATGGCCTGCGGATCATGCGCGACGAGCAGAGCGTGGCCGACCTGCCGGACGCCGCAATCCTGGTCGTGAGCCAGTTCACGCTCTACGGCGACGCGCGCAAGGGGCGCCGGCCGACTTGGGCCGCCGCCGCACCAGGGCCGGTCGCGGAGCCGATCGTGGCATCCGTCGTTGCGGAGCTGAGAGCTCTTGGCGCTCGGGTCGAAACCGGCGTGTTCGGCGCCGACATGCAGGTCGAACTCGTCAACGACGGGCCCATTACGGTGCTGCTCGACACCTGATCAGGCACCTCGCTGGGCCTGTGCCCTGCCTGAGCCAGGCCCCGCCGAGCGGCGGTTTCGGGAACATCTACCCCTGGGCAACACGTTCATTAAGTGAACCGAAAAGGGCCCGCCAGCGAATACGTTGGTGAGGCCTGTTCTACGACACTGAGGTGGTCTTACCCATCGTGACTACGTCCCGCAGCGCCACGTCTCGCTCCTCTGGCGCGCGCCGTTCGACGAGCGGCGCGAAGGCTCGCTCGACCGCGGCCGAGGCGCGCATTACCCAGCGGGGGCACCGCAGCAGCCGCTCGGCCGCGCCCGCCGACCCGACTCCACCGAACCCGGTCGAGGCCGAGCTCATCACGGACGAGCTCGTCAATGACGCGGTTGTCAATGACGCGGTCGCCGACAGCACCGATGACACCCCGACCGAGATCCCGACCAGGACGGCAGCCGAACTCGACGAGGTCGCCGCATCGGCCGACCTGGTTCGCGTATATCTGAACGAGATCGGCAAGGTGGCCCTGCTCACCGCGGCCGACGAGGTCGACCTGGCCAAGCGGATCGAGGCCGGCCTGTACGCGGGGCACCTGCTCCAGGCGTCGAACAATTTCAGCGCCACTCGCAAGCGTGAGTTGCGCGCACTGGTGATCGACGGCGAGCGGGCCAAGGATCACCTGCTGCGTGCCAACCTGCGTCTCGTGGTCTCTCTGGCTAAGCGCTACACCGGCCACGGCATGCCGTTCCTGGATCTGATCCAGGAGGGCAACCTGGGTTTGATCCGCGCCGTCGAGAAGTTCGACTACGCCAAGGGCTTCAAGTTCTCGACGTACGCGACGTGGTGGATTCGACAGGCGAT
>JAODNL010000318.1 GCA_025465405.1 Pseudonocardiales bacterium
GGGCGAGCCCGACCACAACTCTGAGGATGGGAGCGCGACATGACTAGAGGCCTGGACGCGTTGTCGCCGACGCCGATCAATATCAAGGATGAGGTGCTGGACGACCTGCGGTCGCGGCTGCGGGCGACCATCTGGCCAGAGGACGAGAGAAACGAGGACGGCCGCTACGGCGTCCCCCGAGCCCTGCTTCAAAAGCTGACGCAGTACTGGGCCGAGGATTACGACTGGCGAGCCGCCGAGCGGACGATGAACGCCTACGCACATTACCTGGTCGACGTGTCCGGCACGCCCGTTCACTTCATGCACAAGCCCGGCGTCGGACCGAACCCCAGACCTTTGATCCTCAGCCACGGATGGCCCTGGACCTTCTGGCACTGGTCGAAAGTCATCGACCGGCTCGCCGACCCGGCCAGGTTCGGAGGCGACCCGACGGACGCATTCGAGGTGATCGTCCCGTCCCTACCGGGCTTCGGATACTCGACACCCACCCGTCCGGACATGAACTTCTGGAAGATCGCCGACCTCTGGCACGAGCTGATGACCCAGACACTGGGCCATGCTCGGTATGCCGCCGCCGGTTGCGACGTCGGCGCCCTCGTCACCGGACAGCTTGGCCACAAGTACGCCGAGGAGCTGTACGGCATCCACATCGGCTCAGCCCTCAAACTTGACCTGTTCACCGGCGACCGCGCCTGGGACCTCTCCGGCGGCAAGCCCATCCCACCAGAGCTGCCCGACGAGCAACGGAAACGTTTGATTGAGATCGAGCGACGATTCGCGGTGCACCTCGCCGCACACATGCTCGCACCAAGCACGCTGGGATACGGGCTGGCCGACTCCCCGGTCGGCATGCTGGCCTGGCTGCTCGAACGATGGATGAAGTGGTCCGACAACGGCGGAGACATCTACACCGTCTTCACCCGCGACGATCTTCTCACCCACGCCACGATCTACTGGACCGGCAACGCCATCGCCAGCTCGATCCGCACCTACGCCAACAACAATCGCTATCCCTGGACCCCGTCCCACGACCGGACACCAGTCATCGAGGCGCCGACCGGGATCACATTCGTCGACTACGAGAACCCCCCGGGAGTCAACAGCTCCAACGAGCGGATCAAATCGTTCCTAGCCAGCGACCGCGCTCGTTGGTACAACCACACCAACATCACCGCCCACCCCCACGGCGGCCACTTCATCCCATGGGAAATCCCCGAACAATGGACCGCCGATCTAGTCCGCACCTTCACCTCGCAGTCCAGCCCGCGGCCGGCGTGACGGGCAGGAACGCGACGCCACCCGCGCTGCCTCGCTGATCTATCTCGCGACGAACCACACCGCAGACTTCGAGCGCGCCCATAGCCGGCAGGCGGATCCGCCTACCGCACAACTGTCCTGCCAGTTCTTGACTCGAGACACAATTGATCAAGGCGTCTGAGCGGCTGCCAGGGCGACCACTACGACATCTTGATCAACGGGGTTTGGAGCAAACGTTGACCTTACGCACGCTATGCCACGCTGCCAACGCATTCCGCCCAAATTGCCCCTCGTGGAGGTGCCCAAGTGCCACACCCCATTACCGGCAGACGCCGACGGACCGCGGTCCGCCTCGGGCTGGCCGCCACCGGCGTCGTGGCGCTGGCCACCACGACCTTTGCCATGCCCGCCGGGGCGTCGCGGACAGCGACCGTCGCCCCGAACCTCGTCGGTGGGCTCGTCGACTTCGGCTGCGCGAACGCCGCGAATCACCTGCTCGCCAAGCTGCTTCCCGCGACGCCGCAGTCCGCGCGCAACGGCGTCACCTGCTTCGGGCGCGCCCGGGCGGCGGCCGGTAAGGCCGGACCCGCGATCACCAAAGGCCCGGTCGGCTACGGCCCGGCACAGATCCAGTCGGCATACAAGCTCGCCGGCCTGCATGCCAGCGGGCGCACGGTCGCGATCGTCGACGCCTACGACAATCCGAAGGCGGAATCCGACCTCGCCACCTACCGGGCCGCGTACGGCTTGCCCGCGTGCACGACCGCGAACGGCTGCTTCCGCAAGGTGAATCAGAACGGCCAGGCCAGCCCGTTGCCGGTCGGAGACTACGGCTGGGCCATGGAGATCAGCCTCGATCTCGACGCCGTGTCCGCGGCCTGCCCGGATTGCCACATCCTGCTGGTGGAAGCCAACACACCGGACACGGCTGCGCTGATGACCGCGGTTGACACCGCGGTGCGCCTCGGCGCGGTCGCCGTGTCGAACAGCTACGGCGGCGTGGAGGACGGCACGATCCTCGCGGCCGACGCCCACCTGAACCACCCCGGCGTGGCGATCACGGCGGCGACGGGTGACGGCGGTTACGGCGTCTCGTGGCCGGCGTCGTCGCCGTACGTCACCGCCGCGGGCGGCACGACGCTGAACAAGGCGACGAACGCGCGCGGCTGGACGGAGACGGTGTGGAGCGGCGCCGGAAGCGGTTGTTCGGCGTACGAACCGAAGCCGGCCTGGCAGACTGACACCGGCTGCGCGAAGCGCACCGTGGGCGATGTGTCGGCCGACGCGGATCCCAACACGGGCCTCGGCGTCTACGACAGCTACAACAGCTGTGGCACCAGCTCGTTGTGTGACCTGCTGATCTCACTCGGCCTCGTGCAGGGCGCCGATGGTTGGATCCAGGTCGGCGGTACCAGCCTGTCCTCGCCGCTGGTCGCGTCGGTGTACGCACTGGCGGGCAACAGCGTCACCCACGGGTCCTACCCGTACAGCCACTCGTCGTCGCTGTTCGACGTGACGTCCGGATCGAACGGCAGCTGTGGCGGGTCATATCTGTGCACGGGCAAGCCGGGCTACGACGGTCCGACGGGTCTGGGCACGCCGAACGGGACGGGAGCATTCTGATGGCCGGCCACACCTACCGGGTCACCGAGATCGTCGGCACGTCCACTGAAGGCATCGACGACGCGATCCGCGGCGCGGTCTCGCGCGCCGCGGAGACGTTGCGGGGCCTGGACTGGTTCGAGGTCACCGAGATCCGCGGGCACATCGAGGGCGACACGATCGGGCACGTGCAGGTCGGCCTGAAGGTCGGCTTCCGCCTCGACGCTGACTAGCTGTCCCGCTGCCGCACGAGCCGCCGCTGCACGAACCACCACAGTGCTCCGGCAGCCAGCACGGCCGCGCCGACGACCACCGACCTCAGCGGCAGGCTGACGGCTAGCGCGGCGCAGCCGAGCAGGCCGAGCACCGGCAGCCAGCGCGGCGGCCGGTGTTCGGCGCGGGTGAGCGTCCAGGCCGACGCGTTCGCGATGGCGTAGTACGCCAGCACGCCGAACGACGAGAAGCCGATCGCGCCGCGCAGGTCGACGGTGGCGACGAGTAGCGCGACCACGGCACCGACTGCGATCTCGGCTCGGTGTGGCACGCCGAAGCGTCGATGGACGGCCGCGAGCGGGGCGGGTAGGTAGCGGTCGCGCGCCATCGCGAACACCGTGCGCGAGACGCCGAGGACGAGTGCGAGCAGCGATCCGAGCGCGGCGACGGCGCCGCCGACCCGCACCGCCGGCGCCAGCGAGTGCAGGCTGCCCGCGTCGACGGCGGCACGAAGCGGTGCCGTCGTCGCGGCCAGACCGGGCGCACCGATCGTGAGCAGCGCCGACACCGCGACGGCCGCGTACACCACCAGCGTGATGCCGAGCGCGATCGGGATGGCGCGCGGGATCGTGCGCGCGGGATCGCGCACCTCCTCACCGAGCGTGGCGATGCGGGCGTAGCCGGCGAAGGCGAAGAACAGCAGGCCGGCAGCTTGCAGGATGCCGTGCACGCCGCTGCCCGGGAACGGACGCAGATGCGCACCGTCGGCGTGCCCACCGGCAAGACACGCAACGACGACTATTCCCAGCGTCACAAGGACAATCGCGACGATCAGTCGTGTCGCCCAGGCGGACTTCCGCACGCCTACAGCGTTCACCGCCGTCAGCGCGACCACCGCAGCCGTCCCGACGAGGCGCAGGTGCTGGGGCGCGGCGTAGGACGCGAACGTCAGCGCCATTGCCGCGCAGCTGGCTACCTTGCCGACCACGAATGCCCAGCCGGCCAGGTACCCCCAGAACTCACCGAGTCGCCGCCGTCCGTACACATACGTGCCGCCGGACTCGGGATAGAGCGCCGCGAGCCGTGCCGAGGACGTCGCGTTGCAGTACGCGATGAGTGCCGCGATCGCCAGTGCTATCAGCAGTCCGGAGCCGGCCGCCGCGGCGGCGGGACCGAATGCGGCGAACACACCGGCGCCGATCATGGAACCGAGGCCGATGACCACCGCGTCGCCGAGGCCGAGGCGGCGCGAGAGCTGCACGCGATCCTGGTGCGATTCGAGGGCGATGGCGCCGATTCTGCATCATGATCCGCATCGTCGGCGCGCTAGGTTGGCGGCGTGGCCGATCGTCCCGTGCTGCTGGTCGTGCACCACACGACCTCGCCCGCACTGCAGGCCCTGTTCGAGGCGGTCCTCGACGGGACGAAGGCCGATGGCCTGGAGGGAGTCGACGTTCGGGTGCGTCCGGCACTCACCGCCACCGCCGTCGACGTCCTGGCGGCCGACGGCTTCGTGCTCGGCACGCCGGCGAACATCGGTTACCTGTCGGGCGCGATGAAGCACTTCTTCGACGGCGTGTATTACCCGACGCTGACTGCGAAGCCGGGCGCGCCGTACGGGCTGTACGTGCACGGCAACAGCGACACCGGCGGCGCGGTGCGCGCGGCCGAGTCGATCACCGGGGGCATGGGGTGGCGGCGCGTGCATGAGCCGGTGACCGTGCTCGGCCCACCCACCAAGGACGATCTCGAGGCCGCGCGGGACCTCGCCGCCACCGTAGCCGCCACCCTGCTCCCCTGACCCGATCACGGGCGAAGGTGCCCCCAGGCGAAGAGCGTCTCGCCGCGAAGCCGAAGGCGAGAGCGCAAAGCAACGACCGAGGTGCCCACCGGGCGATGAGCGCTCGCGCGAAGAGCGCCTCGCCGCGCCGAAGGTGAGAGCGCAAAGCAACGACCGAGGTGCC
>JAODNL010000104.1 GCA_025465405.1 Pseudonocardiales bacterium
CTCGCTCGAGGCTCGCCGCGCGCGATGCCTTGACCAGCACCACGTCGCCCGGTCGCAGTTGCGCGCGCAGCAAGGCAACCGCGGCATCGGTGTCCGGCACCCAGCTCGACTCGCCGTCCCACGAGCCTTCCAGAGCGGCGCCGTGCTGGATGGGACGGGCCTGCTCCCCCACGGCGATAACGTGTGATATGTCCAGCCGGACAGCGAGCCGGCCGAGCGCGTCGTGTTCCGCGGGCCCGTCCGGCCCGAGTTCGGCCATCAGGCCCAGGACCGCGAACGACCGGGCGCCCCGGTCACGGCGCGCGCGGCTCACGGCGGCGAGCGCCTTCAGCGCGGCTCGCATCGATTCGGGATTCGCGTTGTACGCATCGTTGATCACCACGACGCCGTCGCGCCGCTCGGTAACCTCCATCCGCCAGCGGGAGGCCGGCACGGCCGCGCCGAGCCCAGCGGCGACCTGATCCAACGGCAGGCCGCACTCGAGGGCCACCGCCGCGGCCGCCAGGGCATTGCCGACCTGGTGGGCACCCGCGAGCCGGAGCTGGACGTCGACGGCAATTCCGGCCGCGTGCATCCGGAACGCCGGCCGGCCGAGCTCGTCGAGGTTTACGTCGTCTGCGCGCACATCCGCCGCAGCAGCCTCGCCGAAGGTGACGACGCGGGCCGCGGTGCGCGAGCGCATCGCCAGCACCAGCGCGTCGTCGGCGTTGAGCACCGCCACCCCGCCGTCAGCCGCCGCCGGCAGCGCCTCGACGAGCTCGCCCTTGGCCTGCGCGATTGCCTCCCGCGAGCCGAACTCGCCGAGGTGCGCGCTGCCGACGTTGAGCGCCACGCCGATCCGCGGCGGCGCGATGCCGGTGAGGTAGCGGATGTGCCCGATGCCGCGCGCACTCGTCTCCAGCACGAGGTAGCGGGTCCCCTCGTCGGCCAGCAGCACCGTGTAGGGGTGGCCGAGCTCATTGTTGAAAGAACCGGGCGGTGCGACGGTCGGGCCGAGGCGGGCGAGCAGCTGCGCCACGAGATCCTTCGTCGACGTCTTGCCGGACGAGCCGGTGATGCCGATAACGGTGACGTGTCGCAGGCGCCGTAGCACGGCTGCCGCTAGGGCGGCCAGCGCCGCGAAGCCATCGGTCACTTCGATCGCGGGCCCCTGCACCGGCCGCGTGACGATTGCGGCAACCGCACCACCGGCCGCAGCCGCCGGCACGAAGTCATGACCGTCTACGTGCTCACCCGGCAGTGCGAGGAACAGGCCACCCGGTGCGACCGCGCGTGAATCGAACTCGACCCGCGCGGTGACGGCGGTCGATGGGTCGGCGCCGACGAGCCGGCCGCCGACGATCTCCGCGATCTCGCCGAGCGTCAACGCGATCACGGCGCGACTCCGTCCGGCCGCGATGCCGTTTCCCCGCTGCGGACCGATTGAGCCCGCGCAAACGGGCGCCGGCGGGGAAAAGGTGATCGGGCAGCACCACTTTTCCCCGCTGGGCGCCGATCGACGGGTCGGAAATGGGCACCAGCGGGGAAAAGGCGGTCAGGCGCGATCACGGCGCGGCTCCGTTCGGCCGACCCGTCCCCGCCGCCCGACCCGTCCCGTCCGGCCGACCCGTCCCGTCCGGCCGAGCCGTCCCGTCCGGCCGAGCCGTCCCCGCCGCCCCCGCCGCCTGCACGGCCTGCACGAGGGCCGCGCGCAGCACCTCGCGATCGTCGAACGGGTAGACGACCCCGGCGATCTCCTGGCCGGGCTCGTGCCCCTTCCCTGCCACAAGCAGGGTGTCGCCGGGACGGGCGGCGGCAACCGCGGCATCGATCGCGTCCGCCCGATCACCGATCTCGCGCACCTCGCCGCGCTCTCCGCTCGGCACCGCCAGCGCGCCCGCCAGCATGGCGCGCCGGATCTCGGCCGGATCCTCCGACCGCGGGTTGTCGTCGGTGACGATCAGCAGGTCGGCGCCATGCGCCGCGATCTGCCCCATCAGCGGCCGCTTGGCCCGGTCGCGATCACCGCCGCACCCGAGCACGATCACCAGGCGCCCACGGGTCAGGGGGCGCAGCGTGCGCAGGGCCCCGTCGACCGCTGCCGGCTTGTGGCTGTAGTCCACGACGGCGAGGAAGCCCTGCCCGGCGTCGACGCGCTCCATCCGTCCGGGCACCGTAGCGGCCGCGATCGCCGGCGCTGCCACTCCGGGATCGACGCCGGCCTCGTAAAGCAGCGCCAGAGCCAGCAGGGCATTCGCGACGTTGTAACGCCCCGGAATGGCGCAGCCCATCGTGAGCTCGATCCTCGGAGGATCGCTGGTACGACCTGGGCCGAACCATGGCCCCGACACTCGAAAGTGAGTGCTGCCGTCCGGCAGGTCCGCGATCTCGAACGCCTGCCACGTGCCGCGGGGATCACGGCCCGTGCTCACCGTGACGCTCGGCCCGACGACATCGACCAGGCGGTGCCCCCAGTCGTCGTCGATGACGATGACGGCGCGGTCGGTGAGGTCGAACAGCATTGTCTTTGCCCGGAAGTAGTCCGCCATGTCTTCGTGGAAGTCGAGGTGGTCCTCGGACAGGTTGGTGAAGCCGGCTGCCGTGAAGTCGATGCCACGGACTCGCCCCATGGCCAGCGCGTGGCTGGACACCTCCATGGCGACGTCGGTAACGCCGCACTCGCGCATCACGGCGAGCAGCGCCTGCACCTCGGGCGCCTCGGGCGTCGTGAACCCGGTCTTGATCTCCTGGTCGCCGATCATCGTTGCGACCGTGCCGATCAGCCCTGGCGTGCGCCCGGCGGCCTCCAACCCGGCTCGCATCAGGAACGTGGTCGTGGTCTTGCCACTCGTCCCGGTGACGCCGAGTACACGCAGCCCGGCGCTCGGGCGGCCGTACACCGCGGCAGCCACCGGACCGAGCACCGCACGCACGTCCTCCACCACCAGCACGGGCACGCCGACGGGCACCGAGGTCTGCCCGGCTCGGTCGGTGAGTACTGCACTCGCGCCCGCCGCAACGGCGTCTCCGGCGAACCGGGCACCGTGTCCCGAGCGACCGGTCACGCCGGCGAACAGATCGCCCGGGCGTACCTGCTCACTGCTTGCCGTGATCCCGGTGACGCGGACGTCCGCTCCGTGCAGGGTGCCGCCGCTCAACGCCGCCAGCTCCGCCAGGGAGACGGGTGCGACGCTGGCCGGGCGCGGCAGCCCGGCCGGGCGGTTCGCAGCGGACGGCACGTCAGCAGACGGTACTTGGTGCGCTGACCCGGGTGACCGGGTCGCACACCTGCAGCGGCACGTGCCGGGACAGCGAGCCTGTCGGCGGGATGTGCGCGTGCTGCAGCTCGTAACTGGTGATCTTCTTGAACAGTGGCGCGGCGACGTCGCCGCCCTCCACGCCGTGCGCGGGGTTGTCGACCATGATCGCGACGACGAACTGCGGGTTGTCGGCGGGAACCATGCCCGCAAACGTGTCCCAGTTCATCCAGCTGGAGTACGCGCCGCCGTGAGCCGGATCCGGCTGCTGGGCGGTTCCCGTCTTGCCGGCCACCCGGAAGCCCGGTATCGCGGCCTTGACGCCCGTCCCGCCGGGCATTGTGACCGACTCGAGCATGGTGCGCACCGTCGCAGCCGTCTTCGCGTCGACGACGGGGATGCCCGCGGGCTGCTGAGTCTTGCTGACCGTGCCGTTCGCGGCGGTCACGGACTGCACGATGCGGGGCGGGATCCGTACTCCGTCGTTCGCGATCGCCTGGTAGATCGACGCGAGTTGCAGCACGGTCATGCTCTCGCCCTGGCCGAAGGGGAGGTTCGCGAACGTCGACGCGGTCCACTGGCTGATGGGCGGCAAGTAGCCGCTGCTCTCGCCGGGCAACTCGATGCCGGTCGCCTGCCCCACGCCGAACTTCTGCTCATACCCGTTCCACACGGTAGGCCCGACCTTCTGCGCGATCTCGAGCGTGCCGACGTTGGACGACTCGGCAAGCACACCGGTGGCGGTGAAGCGCTCCGTCGGGTGCCACCACGCGTCGCTGACCGTCACTCCACCCATGTCGATGCTGGTGGGAACGGAGATCACCGACTTCGGCGTGATCGTCCCTTGCTGCACCGCCGCGGCGAACGTGATGGCCTTCTGCACCGAACCGGGCTCGAACGCCGACATCACCGGCGGGTTGATCGGCACGTTCGGGTTGATCGTGTTCGGGTCGCTGGCGTCGAACGTGCCCGACGACGCGAGCGCCAGCACCTGACCGGTGTGCGTGTCGAGTACGGCCATCTGGGCGCCTCGCGCGCCGGACTCCGGCACCGCCTGGTTGAGGTACTGCTGCGCGATGTACTGCAGATTCTGGTCGATCGTGAGCTGGATCGTGCCACCGTTCTTGGGCGCGTCGCGCACGCTCCGGCTGCTCGGGTTGACGTTGCCGAGGTTGTCTACGGAATACGTGAGGCTGCCGTCCTTGCCGGCGAGGTAGCTGTTGTACTGAGATTCGATACCGGCCGCACCCGAGCCGTCCGAGTGCACGGTGCCGATGATGTTCGCCGCTGTGGTCCGGCCGGGGTACTGCCGCTGCGTGGTTGCCTGGGTGTAGATCCCGGTCAGCGCGAGCGCCTCGATCTTCTGCGCCTGCACCGGCGAGAGCGCCCGCGACAGCACGGCGTACTGCCCCGGCTTGGCGAGGATCGAAATCACCTGGGACGCCGGCATCCCGAGCAGCGGCGCCAGCTTGGTCGCATATGCCTCGCGCTGGTCCGCCGGCACCTGCTTGGGGTCGACGGTGATGTCCTGCGCGCTCGAGGTGTACGCGAGCACCGTGCCGTTGCGGTCGACGATCGTGCCGCGCAGCGCGTGCAGGGTGATCTGGTCGACGCGCTGCGCGTGCGCGGCGTCGGCGTAGTTGTGGTGGTCGAGGCCTTGCAGCTGCACCAACCGGCCGCCGATCACCAGCAGCAAGGTGCAGACGGCGGCGAAGCCGTAGCGCAGCCGAGGTTGCAGCGCACCGAGCCGCAA
>JAODNL010000105.1 GCA_025465405.1 Pseudonocardiales bacterium
TCCACATCGAACACAACACGATCACGAATTCCTACAACGCGGCGCTGCAGGTGACCCAAGACCACGGAGCGGTCTCCGGCCTGTTCTTCCAAGACAACTGGGCCGACGGCGGCGGATGCACCGTCAACATCAACAGCAAGCCGATGGGCAGCATGAGCACCGTGACCGTCACCGACAACAAGTTCGGACACGCCACCCGCGTCGCGAACTGCCCGATCGTCGCCAGCACCGACGTCCCACTCGTCGCCGCCCGCAACGTGTTCGTGAACAGCACCCAAACCGCACCCGTCCGTCGCGGCTGACGGCCGCGGCGATCAGCTCGGCGGGACAACCGCCAGGAAGGTCGCGCTCCACGGCCGGCCGTGCAGCCGGGCGTGGGGCGGTAGCAAGCGGGCGAACTCCCGGCGCGAGAGCAGGCGCGTGAACTCGGGCCGGGAGTCTCGCCACCCCGTGGACCAATGGCGCAGCACGGCGGAGGTGTGCGACTCGACGGGAAACCACCGGTTCGGCGTGGTGATGATGCAGTGCCGACCGACCCGGACGTGCTCCGCGACGAAGCGCTCCTGATCGACCACGCCGCCGACATGCTCGATGACGGCGTTGGAGATCATCACGTCAACCGCACGATCGCGGAACGGCAGGTGGCACCCGTCGGCCACGACGAACGGCCAGCTCCCAGGCTGCCGATGCACGATGTCGAAGGCGCACACGATGGATGCGACGTCGAGAAGGGCCCGCTCGACGATCATCTCGTTCGGCTCGGATCCGCGCGCGCTCGCCCCAGAGAGAATCGCCGAACTGAGTGCGTGTTCGCGCAGGTAGGACTTGATAAACTCAGCCTTGCGGCGCCTGTTGTATATCGAGAAGGCCAGCGTTACACGGCGTACCAGGCGCCTCAGCATCCGGATATGGTGTCAGACGTTGATTTCCACCTGAAGGCTGGCTAGCCGGGCTTCCCACCGTCGTCGGGATACGCATGCCGTTCCATGTCCTTCTGGTCTGCACGGCCAACCAGTGTCGCTCGCCAATCGCAGAGCACATCCTTCGACAGCGGTTGTCCGATCTCGGCCTGCCGTTGACAGCCGGATCGGCTGGAACCCATGCCCGCGGCGGCGAGCCCATCCATCCGCTGGCCGAGCAGGTACTTCGCGAGCGATCGATCGAGGTCGATGACTGGCGCTCACAACGGGTGACGCCGGCTCTCATCGAGCGAGCAGACGTGGTGCTCACGGCGGCAACCGCGCACCGTCGCAACGTCGTGGCGCTGGTACCCCAAGCCGCCGCGCGTACGTTCACGATCGTGCAGTTTGCCCGGTACGCAGCGGCCGTCGACCGCCTCGACCCGACCGATCCCGAGCACGTCGGCATAGGGCTGCTCAGCGCGGTCCAAGCCGTTCGCGGCGATGTCCAGCCGGTGGCCGCCGGCGCCGACGACCTGCTCGACCCGATCGGCCGCCCGATACGGGCCTTTCGCGCGTGCCGGAATCGCCTCGAAGCATCGATCGACGAACTCGCGCGCCTGCTAGCTCCGGCCGCGTCTCGGCCGTGACACCGCTCGGGTCTTCAGTCCTTGGGAACCGAGGCGCGCTTGTCCTGGGGTGAGGACTCCGTGTCGGCCGCGGGCTTCTGGCGCTTGCCCCGGCCGACGCGGCCGTTCCGGAGGGCGCGGCCGCTATGACCGGCGACCTTGTCCGCGGTGGGCAAGTCCTCGTAATAGCCGTACCCGTCGTAGCCATCACGTGCGCGCCACCTCTTGCGGGGCGACATGTTGAGCACGGTGCCGAGAACGCGGGCGCCGACCGAGTCCAAGGACTGGAGCGCGGCCGTCAGCTGGGCCCGGCTCGTCTTGCCGTGTCGCACGACGACGACGGCACCGTCCGCCAGTACGGACACGACCGCGGCGTCGGTCACCGGCAGCAGCGGAGGCGTATCGATGATGATCATGTCGAAGCGCGTGCGGAGGTTGGCGATCAATTCCTCCATGTTCTGGCTGTTGAGCAGCTCCGACGGGTTCGGCGGCAACGAGCCGCTGGGCAGCACGTGCAGGCCGTCGCTCCCCCAGGTCTGCAACACCTCGTCGACAGACACCTGCCCGATCAGGACGTTGGTCAGCCCGACTGCCCGCTCGATGCCGAGGTAGTCCATGGCGCGGGGACGCCGCATGTCCGCTTCGATAAGCAGTACATGCCATCCGGCTTCGGCGAACACCACCGCAAGATTCGTCGACGTCATGGACTTTCCCTCGCCGGCCGTGGAGGACGTGACCACGATGACCTTCGCCGGGCGGTCCGGATTCACGAACTGGAGATTCGTCCTGAGCTGACGCAGCGCCTCGGCCCGTTTTCCCCGTAGCTGTGAGCCCACGACCAGCGGTTCGTTCTTGGCCGCGCTGTCGAACGGGATGTCGCCGATCACGCCCATGTCCGTAGCCGCACGCAGCGCGTCGATATTTCGCACGGTGTTGTCGCGCAGTTCGCGAAGCACGGCGAGCACGAGACCGATGATCAGCCCGATACCCACTCCGAACGTGATGTTCAGCGACTTGCGTGGCAACACCGGCGTATGGCTGGTCGTCGGGCCCGACACCACGTTGAGGACGACCGTGGATGTGCGCAACCCGCGATTGTCGAGACCGTCAACCATGGTCGGAAACGTCGTAGCTACGCCCTGGGCGATGGCGAGCGCCCGCGACGGCGACGGGTCCTTCACCGTTGCCTTGAGCAGGACGGTGTTCGGCTGGGCTGAGCCGGAGATCTCACCCTTGATGACGCCAGGCGACACGGAAAGGCCGGTCTGCGACACGACGGCGTTGGCGAGCCGGTCGCTCGAGAGGAGCTCGACGTAGGAGTTGGTGCGGCGCTGGGCGAACTGGTCGGCGGAGAGAGCATTCGCATCAGTGGCCGCGGGCGTGCTCACATAGAACGTGACATGGCTGGCGTAGATGCGTGTCGCCTGGGCGTTTCTGAACATGCCGCCGGCAACGCCCAGAACAACGAACAGCAGAAGCACCCACCAGCTTTTCCGGAGCGCTCGCAGATAGCTGCGCAGGTCCATCCGTCGTCCGTCCTTGCCTTGAATGCCCCGAGTCGTTCGCCCGCCCAATCCTCCACGGTGCCTGAGCACCGACGGCGACGCCAGTGTCGCATATGCCGGCCGCGGGCATGGCGTGATCATGGGCGTTGTCAAAGGTCGGCGTCCCGGGCGCGTTCAGCCGGAGTCCTCAGTAGAGTTGGGGCAAGCATTTACGCGGTCGACCACGGGGACACCACCGCCGTGCGATCGCCGGGTGGGAGAGCGAGGCAGGCAGGTGGCCACCGTCGATCACCCCGGCTCGCTGGGGATCTCGGCACCAGCCCGTCCAGGCAGTCCAGGGACTCTAGGGAGCCCGGGCCGTCCGGGCAGCCCGGGCCGTCCGGGTCGTCCGGGTCGTCCGGGCCGTCCGGGCCGTCCGGGCGCGCCGGACCCGGCCGGGCCGGCCCGGAGCATCGACGTCTACGCGCGATACGTCGTCATGCTGAGCGTTTTCCTCGTCGGCGCGAACGCCCAGATCAAGTACGGAGCCTCGCTCGCGGCCATACCGGTCGTGCTGCTGTTGCCCGTCTGGGTGGTGGTCCTGCGGCGGTCGTGGCGGCTCAAAGTAATCCTCTCCGTCACGCTGTTCGCAATCGTCTGGGGCTTCGTTCTCGGGCAGCTCAACAAGCCCGACCACATAACCAACAGCCACCAGGCTCTGGCCATGGCGCTGTTGATCGCGTCGGGCATCGCGGCCTCGGGCGTGCTCTTATGGGCCTGCGATCTCATCGGTCTGCACCTGGTGTGCCAGCTTTATGCCGTTGGACTGTTGGCGTCGCAATTGGGGGGATCGGGGTGGCAATCCAATCCCTGGAAGCACGCGCTCGCGCTGCCGCTCACGATCGCTGCTCTCGCTCTCGCCCAACGACTCCGCAAGACGTGGCTCACTGTCGCCATGCTGGCGCTCGTCGCCGCGCTATCGGCGGTGTCGAACTACCGCAGTTTCGTCGGCTTCTGCCTGTTGACGGTGATCCTGATCGCGTGGCAGTCGATCTCCCGTTCGCCCCGTAAGCAGACAAACCGGCTGGCGCCAGTCGTGTTGATCGGCGCGATCGCGTTCGCCTTGTACCAACTGGTGTCGACCCTGCTCGTCGGCGGGTATCTCGGCTCGCAGGTGCAGGCCCGCACGCTCAGCCAGACCCAGACCAGTGGATCGATTCTCCTCGGCGGCCGGCCCGAATGGACCTCCACGATCGACCTCATGGCGCATCGTCCGTCCGGGTACGGACTTGGCGTTGTGCCCAATGCCATCGACACCAATATCGGCGACCACGCACTTATCAATATCAACATCAATCCGGACTATGGCTACGAGCAGTACATGTTCATCGGTCAGTTCCGCCTGCACTCGATCGTCGCGGACCTCTGGACGAGCTGCGGATGGGCCGGCCTACTGCTCGCGGCGGTCATCCTCATCGTGCTGCTGCAGACGCTCTCGGTCGCGCTGGCCGAACGACGAGCTACGGCGCTGCAGATCTTGATCACCAGTATTGCCCTGTGGGACCTCGCATTCAGCCCGATCTTCACGAACCTCCGCGACATCACGCTCGCGCTGGCTCTCGGGCTGCAGGCGACATGGTCGACCCGTGCGTCGACTCGGCCTTCGCGGTGGTCGCCCGCGGTCGTTGCGTCACGATGAGGCGCGCATGCTGCGGGTGATGCAGTCCTACGTCGCGCTGCGCGATACGAGCAACCCCTACCTGGTCGATCTGGCCGAATCACTCGATGGGCACGTGCGCGTGCTGAACTTCTCGTGGCGCCGCGCGCTGGCCGGCAGGTACGACGTGTTCCACGTGCACTGGCCGGAGTACCTCGTGCGCGACCGCAACATGGTGCGGACGAGCGCCCGCCTGCTGCTGTTCACCGCGGTGCTCGTCCGAATCCGGCTCGGCCGCCGGGCGCTGGTTCGGACCCGGCACAATGCCCAACCGCACGAGGCCGGATCCCGCGTCGAGTCGTGGGCTCTCGAACTGTGCGACCGATGGACGACGCTCTGGATCGCGCTGAACACGGCCACCGCTCCGCCCGCCGGGCAAGCATCGGTGATCATTCCGCTCGGCCATCAGCGACGGCGGCTCCAAGGCGTACGGCTCGGGCAGCCCGTCTGCGGCCGCATCCTCAACTTCGGCCTTCTCCGCGGCTACAAGGGTATTGACGCGCTGCTGGCCGCGTTCGCCGACGTCGAAGGCGGATCTGCCCATCTCCGGATCGTGGGCAAGCCGTACGACGACGTGACGGCTACCCGGGTCGCGGAGGCGGCCCGTCGTGACTCCCGCATTTCTGTCCGGCTGGAGTTCCTGCCGGAGCCCGAGCTCGCCGTCGAGGTATCCGCGGCTGATCTCGTGGTCCTGCCGTATCAGTACATGCAGAACTCCGGGGCGGCGATCTTCGCCCTCTCGGTGGGCCGGCCTCTCCTGGTACCGGGCAACGCGCTCAACGACGCCCTCGCGCATGAAGTCGGTGAGCAATGGATCCTTCGCTATGACGGCGATCTCGAGGCGCACACGCTGCGCTGGGCACTGGACCAGCTCCGCGCCGATCCCCCCATCGGCCAGCCGGACCTGTCCCTGCGCGACTGGCCGACCATCGGCGCCGCACACACAGCGGCTTACGAGCAGGCGGCCGAACTGGCCCGGGCGCGCCGAGGCGGATGAGCGTCCGGCATCGACGTCAACCACTCGTCGGCCTCGATACGGCGGTCTGTGCGCGGAAGGTCGGCGAGGATCGCCGCCGGTCCGCGGCGCGCGCTGAGCGCCTCGATCAGCGCATCCGACAGCGCGCCGACGTCGCCCGACGCGGTGACGAGATGGCCGTGATCGGCCAGCCAGCCCGCGAGGCCTGACTCGCGGGTCGTCACGATCTGGCAGCCGTGCCCCAAGCCCTCGACGATCGGCAGGCCGACCTGCTCGCGCCACGTACCAACCCGTTGCGACGGCAGCACGAGCACAGCACTTTCCCGCAATGCCTGGTGGATCCTCGCGCGAGGTGGATCGAGTTCGACCGTCACGTCGGCGCGGGCGCTCGCCCAGTCCTCGACCACCGCGGTGAGCGGCCCTTTGCCGATCAGCTGCAGATGCCAGCTCGGATGGCGAGCGTGGACGGTGTCCCAGGCGGCGGTGAGCTGGCGGATCCCCTTGCGTTCGCTGAACGCTCCGACGAATGTCACCCGATTCGACCGGTCCGTCGCCGTCATCCCGGCAGGCTCGCAAGTACACGGTTCGGGCAGCGCTTCGAACAGACGTGACCGCTTCATGAGTGGGTCGCGCGCGACGTAGGCGGCATAGCAGTCGAACGCGCCGGTCGTGCCAAAGGCGAGCCGGTCGACGCCACGGACCAACACCGAGACGACCAGGCGCGTGACCAGCCGAGCCACGGCATGCGGCAGGTGCCAGCGGTCGGCCAGCCGCCGGCTCGGGTCGGCATTCTCGATGCAGTACGCGACGACCGTGACCGGCCGCCGGGTGACGACGGCGCGCACCCGAAGGACCGCGATCTGGGTCGCCAGCGCGATCCACCGCGAACTCATCAACGGCTCGTTGATTTCGACGACGCGATAACCCGTCGTCGCGAGCCGCTGCAGCACGCCGGCTGCAGATGATCGCCTCAGCGACGCGCGCGCCGGCGTCAGCGATTCATCGAAGTCGTAACGGGTTCGGTGATAGAGGACGTCCGCCGGCGCCATGCGCGCGAACCGTTCGAGGTGCGCCGAGCGCAGGCTCGCATAGACGCGCGCCACCCGAGGCGGGGGCTGCGCCGCCTTGCTCATTGCGCGCTCCTGGCGCGCAGGTCTCGCCGCACGTACCACCAGTTCGCCAGCACCTGGCACAGGAGGACGCCTACCGTCGATCCGATCACCGGCCCGACGGCCCCGAGGTGGATCGCGAGGTACCACGAGAGTCCGAGATTCACCGGCAGTAGC
>JAODNL010000333.1 GCA_025465405.1 Pseudonocardiales bacterium
CAGATCGCCCGCAACAGCACCGATGTGAACTATGGCTTCCTTCGCAGCAATAGCTCGAGCTTTACAACAAGTCCAAACGGACTTGCCTCCGTGTTCCGGCAATCCGCACGATCCATCAATGTGCGAACTCCGAGTAGATTATATTGGGCCGTTGGTCTCTGGGCCGCGGCGGTACCGACAGCCGCTCGCGTTATCCGCAGAGACTCAGGCGATGTCATGACACGAGAACACTTTCGGATTCTCGCCGCGGGTGAGTGCTCCGCTGTATTGCCGGTTCTTGCGCAGCTGGCACGCGACGGCTCGAGTTTTCGCATGCTACCGTTTTCTTCCGTCGAAGACGTAGCGATGCATCTGCAATATTGGACGCTGGATCTTCTGTTCGTTGATGCAGACTGCACGCGGGTTTCCGCGGCCAAGCTATGTCGCGCGCTGAAGGAGCATCCTTCAACGAGGTTGTTGCCAGTGCTGGTGGTGAGCTGCAGTGCACGCGCCTGTGGCAAAGCTCTCGCTGCGGGTGCGGATGATTTCCTGACGCCGCAGATTCCGCGCCAAGTGCTGTTGACTAGGCTTGAGGCACACACTCAGCTCAGCTTGGCACGACGGAAGGTCGCGTTGGCACTGATTGAAGCGGACGAGCCTCTCGGGGAGACGATTCGGCAGAAGGTCCATCACTTCCTCTTGCCGCGCACGGAGGCGCGGATTCTAGGAAAGCGTGGTTCGTTCGCCGGTCCGCCGGACGGTACACAGGCTGTTGTCCTGTTAGCTGCCCTGCGTGGCTTCAATCGCCTCTGCGAATATATCAGCCCGGAGCGCCTTAAGCCCCTGCTGGACGAGTACTGTTCGCTCCTCTCGGAAATTACGTATCAGCACGAAGGCACGATCTTTCAAACGGACGGCCGCTGTCTGCTGGTCGGTTTCGGCGTGGGACATGGGCCTTCCCACGGCGCGGAGCGGGCCTTCCGCGCAGCGCAGGAAATGCTTACTCGATTTGACGAACTCGCCGATGTGTGGCGCAAACGGTTTCGCTTGCTTGCTGGCCTTAGTATCGGTCTCAATGAGGGAAGCGTGGCCGCTGCGACCGGAGGAGGGCCCCGGTTCACGTATTCCGCTCTCATCGGGGATGCCGTGAACGTCGCCTCGCGCCTTTGTCAGCGGGCGCGTGCGGGTGAGATGGTGTTGTCGGCAGCCCTGAAGCATTCCCTCGATGCGCAGGGTCTCATCTTCCCAGCAGTGGGTCTTCCGCCCCTCTCTGTGCGGGGCCGCTCACAGCCCGTCGACATTTTCTGCGCATGCTTGCAGAGACGTATGAACCTGTACGGCCAGACGTACCTTGAAGAGCCTTGGAATCAAAGAGTCCCTTCTGATCAGGAGATACTGGAGGTTTCAGCGCCGTCTCATGGGCGAGTGGGGGTTGAGTCACATCGTCCTTGAGCGATTGCATGGCGCCCGACAAGCCGGCTGAAATCGAATCGGATCCGACTGATTCCGGCAGGCATGACACCGCCGGTGATCGACTTGCGACCCATAACGAACCTCCGGAGCTCACACACCAGGCGGTCCGAACCAAGTGGTTAGCGCGTCAGCGAGCCCCAGCTGGGTTAGGTCTCCCACCCAGGCCACATTTCCGTCGGGCCGAATCAACACGGCGGTGGGAGCAGTGACCGCTCCGAGTGCCGGAAGCTCCCACGTACCAACGTATTTGGCGTCGATCAACTGAACCCGATCCGCCCATGGAGTGATGTCGAAGGCGCCGGGCTCACCGAGGTTGAGTAGCACCGGCCGGGCATCGTGCAGCAGGGTGAAGACCCGCAGCGGGCCGTTGGCGGTGACCAGGTCGAGATCGGGCATGCGGCGTCCGAGCAGCGGGTGTCCCTCGCCGAGGTCGTAGTGAATGTCCAGACCAGACATCATCGCGGCGAATCGTCTGCGGGGCTCGTCCATGCCGAGGAGCTCGGACATTGTGTCGCGCAGTGCCTTCGTGCGGTCGTCCGGGCGGCGAAGCGCGACTGAGGCCATCGTGTTGCGCAGCACGCGGGCAGCGACCGGGTGCCGTTCGGCGTGGTAGGTATCCAGGAGGCTTTCCGGCGATGTTACCTTGACCACCTGGGCCAGCTTCCACCCCAGATTCACCGCATCCTGCACACCGGTCTGGAGGCCCTGTCCACCGTCCGGGGGATGCACGTGTGCGGCGTCGCCGGCCAGCAGCACCCGTCCCTTGCGGTAGGACGCCGCCTGCCTGGTCATGTCGGTGAACCTGGAGATCCAGGTGGGACTGTGGACCCCGTAATCGGTCCCGCATACGGCGATGAGCGCCTCGCTGAGATCGCGCGGGGTGGGTTCGGTCGTGGGTCCGACGTGCTGTTCGGTCACCATGACCCGCACCGGCCCCCCATCCATGTAGACCACCTCGCCGTCGCGGATCTCGTACTCCACCCTGCCGAAGGAATGGACGCCAAGGGCATCGCGATGCATGCCCAATTCCGGCTCCTCGGCCATCTCGACCTCGGCGATCAGGCTGCTCGTTGTCGGATCCGACCCGGGAAACTCGATGCCGGCTGCTTTACGGATCAGACTGCGTCCTCCGTCGCACCCGACGAGATACTCCGCCCGCAGCGACTGGCCGTCGGACAACTCGACGCCGACGCCGGTCTCGTCCTGCGCGAACCCGGTCACCTCACGTCCGCGGTAGATCGTCACCGCCAGTTCCCCGACCCAGCCGGCCAAGATGCGCTCGATGTGGTTCTGCCACAGCCCGAGCCCGTAGTTGTGCCGGGTAGGACAGTCGCTGATGTCCAAAGAGACCCCGGCGAACCCGGCGACCTGCGCCACCTGCCCCTCCGAGAGGAACCGATCGGCGATTCCACGCTGATCGAGAACCTCGATCGTGCGCGAGTGCAAACCGCCGGCGCGCGAGCCGGCGAGATCCTGGCTGGCGCGCCGCTCGACAATCGCAACGTCCACGCCCGCCAACGCCAACTCGCCCGCCAACATCAGCCCCGTCGGACCTCCTCCGGCGACCACCACCACATGCTCGGTCATCGCCACGCTCCGGCCGGCGTCACGCCGGACGGGACCAGCACGGCGCGCACACCCGCACCTCCGCGCCGAATTCCCGTAACCGCACCGCGAGTCCCACCAGCGGCTCGACAATCCCCGCGCGACACATACGTCGACAACGACACACGCACTCTGCTACTCCCATTTTCCGCAGGTTCTGGCTCCGGTCGGCGATTCTGCGGTACGACCCGGGTCTTGCCGCAAGCCCCCCAGTGCGCTATACGTTGAAGAGGGAAAGGAGCGGTCTCCTTTCCCTTTGTCGTCCGAGCGTGCGCACCGACGCCGGCATCGCGACCGTCCCCTACCGGCTCCACTGGCCCGCTTGGGGCGCTCGATGTGAGAGGCGGTCAGCTGACCGCGCTGCCGAACAGATGGCCGACGCCATACGTGAATGCCAGACCTACCGCGCCCCCGATCACGACTCGGAGCACCGCCCGCCGCGGGCTGCTTGCACCGATCCGGGCGCTGAGGGCGCCCGCGACACCAAGTGCGGCCAAGACGCCGATGAAGGTTACGGCCACCCGCCAGCCTGGCGGGGGGAGCAGGATCGCGAGCATCGGAAGTATCGCGCCGAGCGTGAACGACAGTGCCGATGCTGACGCTGCCTGAACTGGTTTCGCGAAGTCGTCGGGGTCCAGGTTCAGCTCCGCCGAAAGGTGGGCTGCGAGGGCGTCATGTTCGGTTAGTTCCACCGCCACCTGTTGGGCGGTGGACTCCGATAGTCCTTTGCCTCGGTACAGCGCGACGAGTTCGGCCAGCTCGGTATCCGGGTCTTCGGAAAGCTCGCGCTGTTCCTGGGCCAGTTGCGCCGCTTCGCTGTCTCTCTGGCTGCTGACCGAGACGTATTCGCCCAACGCCATCGACACCGCCCCGGCGACGAGCCCGGCGAGTCCCGCGGTGAAGATCGGACCCCGGCTGGTCGTGGCGCCGGCAACACCGAGCACGATTCCGGCTACCGACACGATCCCGTCGTTGGCACCCAGCACACCTGCCCGTAGCCAGTTCAGCCGTCCGGCCGTACCGGCGGAGTGCGGCTCGTCCGGGTGACCAGCATCCGCGGGCGCAGCGGGGTCGGGCTGTTGGGCGGGACGCTGCGGGTCGGTGAAGTCCATACCCACCTCAACCAAAGTGCACGCACATCCAGTTCACCCATTGGCGAATACCACGAAATCCATACCCAGCACTGAACCAAGGAACACCGCACACCTAGATTCGCGTCGTCGGAGGCGTCGCCGGCGTGGACGGTGACGGGTGCGGTGTTGCTGAGCCGATCAACCGCTGAGTCAGACCCAGATCAAGCGGATCCGACGTGATGAGCCGCGCACTGGACTGCCCGTTGTTGCATCGTCGCGCGTTCCTGTCCGTTCGTGGCGAGGGCCGCGGCGCGAAGGAAGTGTTGACGTGCCTCGTCATGGTCCCCGGCGCTGCAGCAAAGGTCACCGGCGACTGCCGGCAGGAGGTGGTAGTTCCGCATCGCGGGATGATCGAAGAGCGGGCGGACGATGCCGAGTCCGGCCTGTGGGCCGAATGCGCGCCCGGTGGCTACGGCACGATTGAGTTCCACCACGGGCGACGGAGCGATCTGCGCAAGCCCGTCATACAGTGCCGCGATGCGCGGCCAGTCGGTGTCCGCGGCGCGTGTGGCTCGAGCGTGGCATGCGGCGATTGCTGCTTGAAGTGCGTAGGGTCCCGCGGTGCCGCGCAACTGGTCGATCCGTTCGTTGAGAGCGAGTCCGCGCCGGATCAGCAGTCGGTCCCAACGCGTTCGGTCCTGATCCATCAGGAGCACTGGCTCACCATGTGGGCCGACGCGGGCGACGAGTCGCGACGCCTGGATCTCGATCAGCGCGAGAAGACCGAGCGTTTCCGTATCGTTCGGAGTCAGGCTCGCGAGCATGCGTCCCAGGCGAAGCGCTTCGTCGCAGAGTTCGTTGCGGATCCAGCGATCGCCGCTGGTCGCCGAGTATCCCTCGTTGAATACGAGATAGATGACCTCCCGTACGGCGTCGAGACGGGCTGGGCGCTCCGTCGGCCCGGGCAGTTCGAAGCGGATATTCGCCGCCGCCAGGGTGCGTTTGGCCCGAACGATGCGTTGGGCGATCGTCGGCTCGGGAACGAGGAACGCTCGGGCGACATCGCCGGTGTTGAGGCCGCAAACCAGTTTGAGCGTGAGCGCTGAGCGAGCGTCCGGTGACAGGACCGGGTGGCAGGACATGAAGATCAACCCGAGGAGATCGTCGGCCAGGTCGCCGTCGACGATCTGGCCGATGTCGAGTTCCGTCGTCCGGGGAATGGTGGCAGCAACCTGTTGGTACTTGCCCCGCTGGGTGTCCCGTCGGCGAATTAGGTCGACCGCGAGGAACCGCGCGGTCGTGTTCAACCATGCCGCCGGATTGTTGGGTATGCCCTCTCGTCGCCACTTCTCGATGGCGGCGACGAACGTGTCCTGGGCGAGTTCTTCGGCGGTGTCGATGTCACCGACGAGTCTGACGAGGCGGGCAATGATGCGCGGTGACTCGACACGCCACACCGTCGCCAGAGTGGCGGGGAGGTCGGTGGCTTCCATGACGGTGTGGCGGTCGAGTGCGGGCCCGGGCTACTGGAGGTCGGAATATTCGATGACGCGGCGCACGTCGATGCGTTCGGCGCCGACGAGCAGGGCGAACTTGCGGGCATGCTCGACCGCTTCCGCGAGTGAGCGGACCTCGAGGATCGCGAAGCCGGCGATCAGTTCCTTGGCTTCGGCGTACGGGCCGTCGATGACGCGTACGCGCCCGTCGGTGACCTCGACCCGGGCGCCGGCGGAGCTCGGAGCGACCCCTTCGCCCGAGAGCAGCACGCCGGCCATCGCCGATTCCTGCATGTACTGGCCGATCGCGGCTTGCATCTCGGGCGTTGGCAGGACACCGTCCTCCATCGCCTGGGTCTGATAGTGCATCACCATGTATCGCACGGTTGGTTCTCCTTGTCGTGGTTCCGGCGCACGGCCGCGGTGGCTGTTCGCTCGACAGTGGTGCCGATCGGCGCCTCCTGATTTCGACGCAGCCACCCGCACATCCTCGCGTAGATCAGCGAATTTCCTCTCGCCGCGTGTCGATTCGGATGGTCGCTGTTCGGCGCCTAGGCAGAAGACACCGAGCCGGGCGTCCGGATAGGAGGTGCCCACCGACTTACCGGTCCAGCGCGGACGCATCGTCCTACGTGCAACCACCCGGGCGCAGAGCCCGTACCGACCAAGGAGCGATCATGGGATCCATCAAGTCAGGCCTGTTCATCTCGCTCGACGGCGTCATCGAGTCGCCGGAGACGTGGCACTTCGACTACTTCAACGACGAGATGGGGGCGGCTGTCGGCGAGCTGATGGGCGGCAACGACGCCATGCTGCTGGGTCGACAGACCTACGACGAGTTCGCCGGCTACTGGCCGAACGCCGACCCCGACGACCCGATCACCGGGCAGATGAACGGTTCGCGGAAGTACGTGGTGTCGAACACGCTCACCAACGCAACCTGGGAAAACTCCACCGTCATCAGCGGTGACGTGAAGACAGCACTGACCAACCTCAAGCAGGACACCCGGCTGGGCACGACCGGCAGCGCGACCCTGGTCCGCTGGCTACTCGAGCAGGGCCTCGTCGACGAGCTGCACCTGCTCGTGCACCCGGTCGTGGTCGGGCACGGCAAGAAACTGTTCGCGGACGGTGCGAAGGTGCCGCTCAGACTCGTTGCCACCACCACGTTCACGACCGGGGTGCTGCATCTGGTCTACACGCCAACCGCCGACTGACCGACGGCCACTGCTGCCGGGTAACCCGCGAGTGAAAGGTCCGGACCGCGTTCCCGAGGGCGAGATCGCAAACCCTTGGTGCAAAACAGATCTTAGGGCGACCACACCACTGAACATGATCAACAGCCGCCGCTCGAAAGTTCGAGCTAGTAGCAGGCTATCGCGATCTTGAGGACCTCAGCGGTCGGATCGGAGAGCAGCGGTATAGCTCGCGACACAAGCTCGGCCAGCGGGACCTGGTGCGTGACGAGCCCGTGGGCGTTGAGGCGACTGGGTGCAGAATCCGCCTGGCGCTCCCCGCGGTCGGTGCAGACGCGAAGTCCGGTTGGTCATCGCCTGCGGCGCGACTCCAGCGGCGTGATCGCTAGTGGTGCGTGGGGGTGGTCCGTCGTCGCAGGGCGATGAGCAGTCCTGAGCCTATTGCGAGTAGGAGCAGGCCCAGGCCGGCGAGTTGGATCGTCGCTGAGCCGGTGTCGGCCAGGCCACCCGTCGAGGAGCCCACCGGGCTCGTTGGGGTTGGCGTGGGGATGGACGGGGCGGTGATCGAGGTCAGGCGCAGCGCGGCGCCGAAGTCACCGGCCCGGTCATAGGGCGGTTGGACGATGATCTCGCCGGTGACCTGCGGATCGACGAGGCAGGCGAGGGTCAGTTGGCTACCGGGGACCTTCGGCGTGACGTAAAAGGTGACCGTCTTCGTCTGACCCGGCGCGAGGGACCCGATCGGCACGAGCGTTCCCGCACCGACGGGTGGGCCGGAGGGGGTGAGACGCAGGTCCCAGGCCGCGTTGTTGGTGCTCAGACCGTTGAGACGGACGGTGAGGCCGGTGACTGGGTCGGGTCCGCTGCTGTGCACCGCGCAGGTGGTCTGGACTTGGGTGCCGACGACCAGGGTGCCCGAGGCGAGCGTGGTCGTTGACAGGTGAGCGGCGGGAATCGCCAGGACGAAGCTGAGATTCGCGGTCGGCATCGCCAGGACCGTCAACGTGAAGTGCTGCACCGCGTCTTGCCCGACGCCGTTGGAGGCGGTGAAGTCGAAGTGGTAGACGCCGGGCGTGGTGGGTGTGCCGCTCAGCGTGGTGCCGTCGAAGGTGACGCCGGCGGGCAAGGTCCCGGTCGCGGTGATGGTCGGCGACGGCACGCCGGTGGCGGTGACCGGGAGGCTGTTCGACTGGTCGACCCGGAACGTCGCGTGGTCGGCGCTGGTGAACGCCGGAGCCTGGCCTGCGAACGTCACCGACACCAGCGGCTGCGCGCCCACCACCGCGACCGAGAACTGCGTACCGACTGGGCCGAAGCTCGACCCCGCGCCACCGCTACCGTTGCCGTCCCCGATGGCGGCAACGCCGCCGCCGCCGCCGAGATAGCCGCCACCCCCTCCGCCGGGGCCGCCGCCATTGCCCGAGTCGCCGTCACCGCCGGCGCCTCCGACACCGGGCGAGCCGGCTGCTCCGTCGTACCAGGTGGAATAGCAACTGCCAACAGACCCGGTCCCGGCTGCGCCGCCGCCCGCGCCCAGCCCGCCGTCACCTCCGGTGAACGTGCCGCAGGAGCCGCCATTGCCCGCGCCGGTCAGGCCGGCATTGCCCGCCCCGCCTCCTACACTGCTTACCCCGATACCGGCCCCGGCGCCGCCGCCACCACCGCCTGCGACGACCAGGCGCGGGTCAGCCGACGTGGCAGTCAGCACGGCGGACGCCGGGTTGACCGTCTGGAGGGCGGACGCGCCCCCGCCCCCGCCCCCGCCGCCGCCCCCGCCGCAGCGAGCCGGGCCGCCAGTGCCGCCGCCGTT
>JAODNL010000334.1 GCA_025465405.1 Pseudonocardiales bacterium
CGCTGCGTCAGATAGGTCGCGAGTCGAAGCAGCTGTGGTGGGGCGTTCCGGTCCGCCCGTGGCGGCGGCCGAAGGAAGGACCCCTCGACAACGATCTCGCCGCCGGCGACCCTGCGGAGGACATCGACGAGCATCGTGACTCCGCGCGACTTGTGTACGTAGGCCGATGCGCCGTCTTCGAGCGCCTGCCGCATGATGTCCGGATTGCCGTCGGCGGTAAGGACGACGATCTTGGTGTCGGGCTGGGCGTGCGAAATCGCGCTGATCACCTCGATGCCGTCGCCGTCGGAAAAGTGATTCCCGGTCACGCAGATGGCCGGCCGGAACCGCCGCACATCCTCGAGCAGGCCGTGCCGCGTAGTAGCCGTGGCGACGATCTCGTAGCCCAACTGGGACAGAGCCGCCGCCAGGCCATCGACAAAGACGACATGCTTATCTGCAAGTACGATTCTCGTTTGTTGCACCACAGTTCGAAACCACCTGCTCCCCCGATCCGCAGTTTCGCGGTTCTGTACAGCAGGCGAAGGCGATTGCTCCCCCGTGAGCCGCAGCCGGACGCCGATCGGGATACCAACCAGGCGGCCGGCCGGGTCGGTGATTTCTCGAAGCACGTGCTCGGCACCACGATTAAATTGAGATTGCCTTCCTAAAGCAACTATTTGCGCTACCGTGCCGGGAATCTCTGCACCATTCGGACAAACTCGGCTGCATTTCTCATGTTTTATGCCGCGTCGAATCTTGCCGGTCGTCGCGGTCGAGGTGGCGGCCGTCGGCCGGCGTCGACACCGTTGCCCGCGCCGCGGCTGCTTGTCCTTGATCGGTTGACATGACGTACCGACAGCTGCACGATTGAGCTCAGCGGGTGATATATACGCTTAGCGTTGGATGTGACTAAATGCGCCGCTTGCGTAACCTGATCGTGCTACCACTGATCCTGGCCCTCGGCGTGACTCTCGCGGCGGCCGACGTTGCGGCTGCACAACCGAGCCACCAGCCGCCCGGCAACTCCGATCTCTCTCGGTACGCCACGGCCACCTGGGCGTCGTTCGTCGCGATGACCGATCCGCACAGCGGGCTGCCCACCGACAGTCTTGGCGTCGACGGCAGCCGCAGCGTACAGACCTCGATCACGAACATCGCGGCCTACATGTGGAGCGCGGTCGTCGCACAGCGGCTGGGCATCATCGCCCGGGGCGAGCTGGTTGCTCGAATGAACAAGACGATGACCACCCTGGAACACATGGAGCGGCATCAGCCCAGCGGCCAGTTCTACAACTGGTACGACTACCGCGACGGCGCCACCCTCACCGTGTGGCCACCAACCGGAAAACCGCTCACGCCGATCCTGTCGTCGGTCGACAACGGCTGGCTGGCCACCGGGTTGCGCGTAATCCGCGGCGCAGTACCGGAACTGGCCCAGCGAGCAGACGACCTGTACCGCAGTATGAATTTCGGCTTCTACTACCGGGCGAATGTCAATCGCATCCTGTTCAACTATGCACCGAGCACCGGCGACGCGCCCTGCTGCTACGACACCGTGGTCAGTGAAAGCAGGATCGCCAGCTACATCGGCATCGCGAACGGTCAACTGCCACAGCGCGAATACTTCGGCGCCTGGCGCGCGTTCCCGGCCACCTGCGACTACAAGTTCCAGGAGACCAAACCGTCCGGGACCACGCACCGCTACTTCGGGGTCAGCGTGTATGACGGCTCGTACTCCTACGCCGGAATGCGGATCACTCCGAGCTGGGGCGGCAGCGCGTTCGAAGACCTGATGCCCGCGCTGTTCGTCCCCGAGGACGTCTGGGGCCCGCAGAGCTGGGGACTCAACCATCCCAATACGGTGCGGGCCCAGATCTATCACGGACTGGTGGAAGCGGGTTACGGCTACTGGGGTTTCTCGCCATCCACCAATCCCGATGGCGGCTACTCCGCCTACGGAGTGGACGCGGTCGGCTCGAACCCGGACGGTTATCCCTCGAACAACGGCAACACCCTTGTGGACAAAGGTTTTGCCGGATGTCCGGACCGCGCACCGGTGCCGGCTCCGCCTCAGTCGGCGTACAAGAACGGCGTGGTTACGCCCCATGCCGCGTTCCTGGGCCTGCGGTGGGACCGTGACGCCGTCCTCACCGACCTGACCGAGCTCGCCAGCCACTTCGACATCTACGGAAAGTGGGGATTCCGAGATTCGGTGAATGTCGGCACCGGTGTCGTGTCACCGTTCTACCTGTCGCTGGACCAGGGCATGATCATGGCCGCGATCGGCAACGAGCTCGGGGATGACGTACTGCGGCGGGCGTTCGCCGGACCGGACATGCAACGCCTGGTTCGTCCGGTCATCGCAGTCGAGCGCTTCAACGACGCCCGGTGAACGGGGCTCAGTCCGCTCGAACATCGCCGCCCAGTTACGCCGTGGAACGAGCCGCGCGGCTGAGGTGATGCTCGGATATCGCCGGGCTCACGTCCTTTGTGCGAACTCTGAACACGATCCAGCGCATCGCCGAGTACATGTAGACGGCCTCGCACCCACCGGCCAGGACGCGGGAAAGGCGGTAATCCACACCCAGGGCATTGAGGCCGGCGCCCAGCCCGAGGATCCACGCGAGGTAGTTGACGATCACGACGACGACGTACCCGGTCAGCTGCGGGCCGACGGCGCCGTGGGAGCGGAAGTTGAGAGCCCGGTTGAGCACATAACTCAATGCGAATGCGCTCACATAAGCCACGGTGATGCTGGTCGGTACCGGCCAGCCCAAGCGCCCGTGCGTGATCGTCAGGATGGACAGATCGACGGCAAATGTGCCGCTGTTGATCACCGCGAAACCCAGCAGGCTCGGGGCGACGATCCGGTCGAGACCGAAGGGCAGCCGGCGCGCGATCGCCGCCATCGCCTCGGTGAATCGCTGCCCCCGGGCGCTGCGGCGCTCGGCGCGCGAAGACGCGGGCAAAGACGCGGGCGCGGACGCGGGCGGGGACACCCGTCGAGTGTGGCAACCCCACATGACCGGCTGTCGACGCCGAAACGACAATCTGTCGGCCGAGGACGCCGCTGATCAAACTCGACATCGGCCCGCCAGCGCGATCACACGCCGAACAGCCGCCCGCTGAGCGGCCATGGTTTGGGTCGAGGATTTGCCGAAGGACGTCGGCTAATTGCATAAATTTGTTGAGAACCACGCAGAACGATGCCAGAGTGGCGCGGTGAGGGTGACGGGCGCGGGCGGGACGCCCATGGTTTCGGCCCGCGGGCTGGGCAAGACGTATCCGGGTCGCAAGGGCGGCGCGCCGTTCGTCGCCGTCGACGGGATCGACTTCGACGTGGTGGCCGGCGAGTCGTTCGGTTTCCTCGGCCCCAACGGCGCCGGGAAGTCCTCGACGATGCGCATGATCGGCTGCGTATCCCCGCCGACCGCCGGCACTCTGGCCGTGCTCGGGTTGGACGCATCCCGCAACGGCCCCATGATCCGCGCGCGGATGGGGTCCGTCCCGCAGGACGACAACCTCGACACCGAGCTCACCGTCCGCGAGAACCTGTTGATCTACGGCCGGTACTTCCGGCTGCCCGCGGCGGTGATACGCGACCGGGCCGGACGCCTGCTCGACTTCGCCCGGCTGGCCGACAAGGCGGACGAGCGGGTCCATGCCCTGTCCGGAGGCATGCGCCGGCGCCTGACCATCGCCCGGTCGCTGATCAACGAACCGGAGATCCTGCTGCTGGACGAACCCACCACGGGGCTCGATCCGCAGGCCCGGCACCTGTTGTGGGAGCGGCTGTTCCAGCTCAAGCGCGACGGCGTCACGCTGATCCTCACGACGCATTACATGGACGAGGCCGAACAGCTCTGCGATCGCCTGGTGATCATGGACGGTGGCCGCATCGTCGCCGAGGGGCCGCCGCACGTCCTGATCAAGGAACACGCCAGCCGCGAGGTGCTCGAGCTGCGTTTCGACCCCGGCACGCAGCTCGACTCGGTGCAGCGCCTGAGCGCCATCGGTGATCGCGTCGAGGTGTTGCCGGACCGGCTGCTCTGCTACACCGACGACGGCGAGGCGGCGTTCGTCGCGGCGACCCAGGCCGGGCTGCGGCCGGTCACCTCTCTGGTCCGGCGGGCCGGGCTCGAGGACGTCTTCCTGCGGCTGACCGGCCGCTCACTGGTCGAGTAACGCCGATGGCCAGCCGCACCGATTCCCGGGCCTGGGACGCGTTCGCGTACTGGCTGCTGCGCTACCGCCGGGTGTGGCGCGGCACGATCGTCATCAGCGTCGCGAACCCGGTCCTGTTCCTCGCCGCGATGGGCGCCGGCTTGGGCACGCTGGTCGACCACCACGACAGCAGCTATCTGCACGGCCACAGCTACCTGGCCTTCCTCGCGCCCGGCCTGCTCGCGGCGGCCATGATGCAGACCGCCTACATCGAGTCGGCCGGGCCGGTGCACACCTCGGCCCGGCCGGGCGGCAACTACCGCGCGGCCCTCGCCACCCCGCTGCAACCCACCGACCTGTTGCTGGGCCATCTCGCGTTCGTGGCGTTTCGCGTCGGCACCAGCGGGCTGGCGTTCGCCATCGTGGCGTCGGCGTTCGGCGCGGTGCCGCCGGCGCGGGTCCCGGGGCTGTGGCTCGCCGCGCTGCTCACCGGGACGGCGTTTGCGGCGCCGGTTGCCGCGTGGGCGGTGGGCGTGCAGCGTCCAGCCGCGCTCACCGCGGGATTCCGGTTCGTGCTCATGCCGATGTACATGTTCGCCGGGACGTTCTTCTCGGCCGAGCAGTTGCCGGCCTGGCTGCACGCGATCGTCGTCTGCACCCCGCTCTACCAGGGCATCCAACTCTGCCGCACCCTGAGCCTCGGCACGGCGAGCGCTGCGGGCACCGTCGGCCACGCCGCCTACCTGGTCGTACTCGTGGCGTCCGGGATCGTGCTCGGCCGCCGCCGCTACGCCCGCGAGCTCACCGCATGACTGCGCCGGGCAGCTCGATCGTGCGCCGCAACCTCATGGTCTACCGGCACACCT
>JAODNL010000342.1 GCA_025465405.1 Pseudonocardiales bacterium
CGGCCCGCCGCGGCGACTCGACGCCGGTAAGCATCGGGTGCTGCAGCGAGGCGTTGTTGCCCAGCGCTGCGAGTGCGCGGGTGAGCTCCTCGGCGTACGGCCGCGCAGCCGTCATCCTCGCCTGCGCCTTGACGATGCGCGACGCGGCGATGAGCTCCATCGCCTTGGTGATCTTCTTGGTCGACTGGACCGAACGGATCCGGCGCCGGTAGACGCGAAGCTGGGCTCCCATGAACTACTCGCCGCTCGTCGCGCCGGGCGTGGTCGCGGTACCGGCCGGCTCGGCCTCGTCGGACGGGTTGTCGGCGGGCTGCGCCTCGGCCTGCGGGGCGCTCGTCTCCCCCTCGTTCGCACCCCGACCCGGACCGGTCTCGACGGCGGGCGTGGCGTCGGCGCTCGCGGTCGCTTGGAACTGCTCCTTGAACTCACCCACGATCTGCTCGAGCGCCGTGACCATGTCGTCCTCGAGCGCCTTGGCCGTGGCGAGCGTGTCGAACAGTTCCGACTTGTGCAGGCCGATGTACTCCAGCAGCTCGGTCTCGAAGCGACGCACGTCTGCGACGTCGATGTCGTCGAGCTTGCCGGTGGTCCCGGCCCAGATCGACACGATCTCCTGGCCGATCGGGAACGGCGACGAGGCCGGCTGCTTGAGCAGCTCGACGAGGCGCGCACCGCGCGCGAGCTGCTGCTGGCTGGCGCGGTCAAGGTCGGAGCCGAACGCGGCGAACGCCTCGAGCTCGCGGTACTGGGCCAGATCGACGCGCAGCCGACCGGACACGGCACGCATCGCTCGCGGCTGGGCGGCGCCGCCGACGCGCGACACCGAGATGCCGACGTTGATGGCCGGGCGCACGCCGGCGTTGAACAGGTCGGTCTCCAGGAAGCACTGTCCGTCGGTGATCGAGATGACGTTCGTCGGGATGTAGGCGGAGACGTCGTTGCCCTTAGTCTCGATCACCGGCAGCCCGGTCATGGAGCCGCCGCCCAGGTCGTCCGACAGCTTGGCGCAGCGCTCGAGCAGCCGGCTGTGCAGGTAGAAGACGTCACCGGGGTACGCCTCACGGCCGGGCGGACGGCGCAGCAGCAGCGACACGGCGCGGTAGGCCTCGGCCTGCTTGGTCAGGTCGTCGAACACGATCAGCACGTGCTTGCCGTCGTACATCCAGTGCTGGCCGATCGCCGAGCCCGTGTACGGCGCGAGGTACTTGAAGCCGGCCGAGTCCGAGGCGGGTGCGGCCACGATCGTCGTGTACTCCAGAGCGCCGGCGTCGTCGAGGGTCTGCTTCGCCGCCGCGATCGTCGAACCCTTCTGCCCGATTGCGACGTAGATGCAGCGCACCTGCTTGTTCGGGTCGCCGGTCTTCCAGTTGTCGCGCTGGTTGATGATCGCGTCGAGGCAGACGGTGGTCTTGCCGGTCTGCCGGTCCCCGATGATCAGCTGGCGCTGGCCGCGGCCGATGGCGGTCATCGCGTCGATGGCCTTGATGCCGGTGAGCAGGGGCTCGCGGACCTCCTGCCGCTGCACGACCGACGGCGCCTGGAGTTCGAGCGCCCGGCGGCCGTCCGAGGCGATCTCGCCGAGGCCGTCGATGGGCGTGCCGAGCGGGTTGACGACGCGGCCGAGGTAGCCGTCCCCGACCGGTACGGACAGGATCTCACCGGTGCGGCGAACCTGCTGACCCTCCGCGATGTCCGAGGCGTCACCGAGGATGACCACGCCGATCTCGCGGATGTCGAGGTTCAGCGCGATCCCGAGCGTGCCGCCCTCGAACTCCAGCAACTCGTTGGTCATCGCGCTCGGCAGGCCCTCGACGCGGGCGATGCCGTCACCGGTCTCGGCGACGACGCCGACCTCCTCCCGTGAGGCTTCGGGTGAGTAGGACTCGACGTAGCTCTCGATCGCGCTACGGATCTCGTCTGCGGAGATCGTCAGCTCTGCCATCAACGTTTCCCTTGCCTTAGTCGGGTCTAGTGGTGTCTCGGTGTTGAATCTCAGCCGGCCAGCGCGGCCCGCGCGGACGTCAAGCGAGCGGCGACACTGCCGTCGATCAGCTCGTCGCCGACGCGGATGACGAGGCCACCCCGGACGGCCGGGTCGACCGCGGTACGGATCGTGATCGGGCGGCCGTACAGGTCGCTCAGTGCCGCGGCCAGCCGCGACTGCTGCTGCGCGGTCAGCTCGACCGCCGAGAGAACCCGGGCCACGGAGCGCTCGCGAAGCGCGGCCGCTTCGTCGAGCAGCTCGTCGATCGCCAGCGTCACGCTGCGCTTGCGCTGGCTGGCCACCGCGTGCTCGAGCAACGCCTTCGTGATCGGCTGCACCTTGCCGCCGACGACCTGGTCGAGCAGCGCGATGCGTCGGGGGGCATCGACCGCGATCTCGTCCAGCAGTGTGGTCAGCTGCGACTGATCGCTGAGGATCCGTTCGAAGCGGAACAGCTCGTCCTCGACCTCGTCGATGACTCCCGCACGCTCGGCGGCGCCGAACAGCGCGTCGTCGGCCGCCCGCTCCAGCGCGTCGGTGAGGTCCCACGAGGACGACCAGCGTTCCCGCACCGCCGCCTGCACGACCTCGGACGCCTGCTCTCCGACCTTGCCCGACAGCAGCCTGACGACGAGCTGGGCCCGCGCGTCGGGCAGGCTCGCGGGATCGGCGAGCGCGCGCCGCAGCCGGGGCTGACCGACAAGCAGGTCGGCGACCGCGTACAGATCGTCCGCGAGCGCGGTCAGCGCGTCAGCGGACGCCCGGCTGCCCAGCACCTCGTCACGGCGCCGGCGCAGGTGCGCCATCGCCTCCCGGCTCGCCGATCGCATCATGTCGACGAACCGGCCCCGGTGTCGGCGCTGTCGCGCTGCTCGAGGTCGGCGAGGAACGCGTCGACGGTGGCGCGGACCTGGGCGTCGTCAGACAGCCGCTGGTCGACGATCTTCTCCGACAGCTCGACCGCGAGCGAGCCGATCTCGCCGCGCAGCTCTCGCACGACCGCCCCACGCTGGCTGGCCAGCTGCTCCTCGCCGCGAGCGATGATGCGTGCCGACTCCTCCTGGGCCTGGGTCCGTAGCTCCTCCACGATGCGTTGCGCCTCGGCTCGCGCGTTCTCCCGGATCTGGGCCGCCTCGGCCCGCGCCGCGGCCAGCTGTCGCTGGTACTGCGCGAGAGCCGCCTGCGCCTCCGCCTGTGCGGCTTCGGCACGGGCGATGCCGCCCTCGATCGCGTCGCGTCGCTGCGCGAATGTCTGCTCGAAACGCGGCGCGACGAACTTGGCGATCAGGTACCACAGCGCCACGAAGACGATCAGGACGAGGATGATCTCCGGAAGCTTCGGAACCAGCGGGTTCGGCTCACTAGCCGCCTGGACACCCGCTGCGACGTGGGTCAATGACATGGTGCGACCTCAGTCTCGGTGGGCGGCCGGCTACTTCAAGACGAATGCGAGGGCAATACCGATAATTGCCAACGCTTCGGCGAGGGCGAAGCCGAGAATCGCGATCGGCTGCAGGCGGCTCTGCATCTCCGGCTGCCGCGCGGTGCCGTTGATGTAGGCGGCGAAGATCAGACCGATGCCGATACCAGGGCCCACGGCCGCCAGGCCGTAACCGATCATGTTGAGCGAGCCACCACTTGCCATGAGTGGAGTTCCTTTCGAGGGTGTGATCGCCCGGCCGAGGACCGGCCGGACGGAGCGGATAAGTCTCAGTGCTCTGACGCCAGCGCGCCCGAAATGTAGGTAGCGGTCAGCAGCACGAACACGTACGCCTGCAGGACCTCGACGATGAACTCCAGAAAGCCGACGGCGATGCCCATCACGAACGACAGCACGCCGGCCGGCTTGACCAGCGGTCCCGTGGCATGCAGCAGGAGGTAATCGCCGCCCGTGGCGAACAACAGCAGCAACAGGTGGCCGGCGAACATGTTCGCGAACAGTCGCAGGGACAGCGTCACCGGCCGGATCAGCAGATTGGACAGGAACTCCAGCGGGATCAGCAGCGGCAGGATCCAGGTCGGGACGCCACCCGGAACCGTCTGCAGCTTGAGGTAGCCGAGAAGGCCGTGCCGGGCGACCCCCACGCCGTTGTAGATGATCCAGACGAGACCGGCCAGACCGTAGGCGAACCCGGCGCGCGAGAACGGCGCGAACTGCAAGATCGGCACGATGCCGAACAGATTGTTGACGAGCACGAAGAAGAACAGCGACACCAGCAGCGGCACGTACTTGATGAAGTCGCGCTCGCCGATGATGTCCCGGCCGATGCTGTCGCGGACCCACGAGTACGCCGCTTCGCCGGCGTATTGCAGCTTGCCCGGGACGACCGCGCCGCGCCGGGAGGTGGCGTAGAACCCGACGAAGACGAGGACGGCGGCAAGGACGAGCAGCAATGAGGACTTCGTCAGCAGGACCTGGTTGCCGTTGAAGATATCGGGCAGCTGGAAGTCGGCCGGACCGGGCGGGACGAATCCCGGGTTGGCAAGCACGCTGACGTGCGTCGTCACTCGGTCTCTCCTCGATCGTCGTCGGTCGACTGGCCGGGTGGCGGGGGTCCCGGCTCCAAGCTTTTCTTGGTGCTGAGCGCATCGTCGTCGGCGCCAGGTGCCCGGCCGAACTGGTAGAAGACCAGCGCCAGACCGAGGACAGCTCCGAGCAGGATGCCGACAGGCGTCAGGTAGCTGGCATGCAGCCAGACACCCAAACCCCAGCCGATCAGGCCGTAAACCCCAACTCCGGCTACAAGATAGCCGAACGCGGACCAGGGGTCGCCGCCACCCTGAGGTGTTCGGCCTGGCGACGATTGTTGGCTCATCGCAACTCGAACTTTATCAGTACCTGTGTGTGACTACCGACGCGGACGGGCCTTCGCGAACTGCCATGCCAGGTAGGGAACCACCGAGCATCCGAGACCGGTCGCGAGCGCCGGAATGTCCGCGGAGCTGGGGCTGATCGACCGGAGAAGAACGAGGAAGAACAGAACGGTCAACGCGTAGTTGGACAGCGCGGCGATCATCGCCAGAGCCGGCGCGATCCGACCGGCAATCTCCACGAGCGCAGCGCCCATCGTCACCGTTGCCGTGGCGACGGCCAGCCCGACGAGGAAGCTCGTGGCGCTGCGCGGGCCGCGGGCGAGCCCGAAGGCGAGGCCGCCGACGACGGCGAAGGTGAGGACCAGGACGACCAGCCAGCGTGCTGGACGGGTCAAGGTTTGACCCGAGTGTGCACGGCTCGCGCGGCCTCGATCTCGGTGACAGGGGCAAGGTGGCGGCCGACCGGGATCCGCCGCCGGCCGCGCAGGCTCGGCACCACCGAGGCCAGCGCTCCCCCCACGCCCGCTGCCAGCATGATCAAGATGACCCAGAGCCCGCGGTAGATCGACAGCGCGACGCCACCCAGCGCGAGCAGTGCGGACCAGAAGTACAGCAGCAGCACGGCGCGACGGTGACTGTGGCCCAGTTCGAGCAGCCGGTGATGCAGGTGCTGCTTGTCCGGCGCGAACGGCGATTGCCCCCGGCTCACCCTGCGCACGACAGCCAGCAGGAGGTCGACGAACGGAATCGACAGCACGGCGATCGGAATCAGCAGCGGCAGCGCCAGCGGCAGCGAACCGAGCGCGCCGTTGAACGCCTGCGGATCGGCGCTGGTCGTGGCGGTGGCGGCCGCCGCCGACAGGATCAAGCCGACGAGCATCGAGCCGGAGTCGCCCATGAAGATGCGCGCCGGGGAGAAGTTGTGCGGCAGGAAGCCGATGCACGTCCCAGCCAGCGCGGCCGTCAGAAGCGTCGGTGCCGCGGCGACGTCGAGGAAGCCGCCGCGCGCCAGGTGATAGGAGAACAGGAAGAAGGAGCCGGCGGCGATCGCGGTGACACCCGCGGCCAGGCCGTCGAGACCGTCGATGAAGTTCACCGCGTTGATCGTCAGCACTGCGAGCAGGATCGTCACCGGGATCGCCAGGTCGCGCCCGAGGCTCACCGTGCCGTTGCCCCACGGCAGGTAGATGTCGGCGATCTGGACGCCGCCCTTGGTCACCATGATCCCGGTCGCCAGCACCTGCCCGGCGAGCTTGGTCAGCGAATCCAGTTCGTAACGGTCGTCCAAGACCCCGATGAAGCAGATGATCGCGCCCGAGGTGAGCACCCAGGCCATCTCCGGGCCGTTGACGAATGAGCCGCTGAGCGCCGGCAAGCGGGCCGCGACGAACAGCGCCATCGCGAAGCCGAGCAGCAGGGCCACCCCGCCCATCCGAGGCGTGGCCACCGCGTGGACGTCACGGTCGCGCGGCTTGGCGACGGCTCCCCACGCGATCGCGACCCGGCGGGCGAGCGGCGTGAACAGGAAGCTGCCCGAGGCGGCGACACAGGCGACGAGTGCGTACTCGAGGCTCGGGTGGTGGACGACGGCCACGGTCAATCAGCCTGCGATCTCCGGCACGACCTCACGCAGGGCGTCGATCCCCACTGCGCCGGCTCTCAGCACCCGCGGCACCTCGGCCGTGACGTCCACGATCGTCGAGGCGACGCCGGATCTGGCCAGGCCACCGTCGAGGTAGACCGCGACCCGGTCGCCGAGCTGCTCCTGGGCCTCCTCGACGGTCAGCGCCGCGGGCTGCCCGGAGATGTTCGCGCTGGACACCGCCAGCGGGCCGGTGCGCTCGAGCAGTTCGATCGCGACCGGATGCAGGGGCATGCGGATGCCGACCGTGCCGCGGGCGTCACCGAGGTCCCAGGTGAGCGATGGCGCGTGCTCGACGATCAGCGTCAGACCTCCGGGCCAGAACGCTTCGATGAGGTCCCGGGTACGGGTGCTGACGACGCTGACCAAGCCGTCGATGGTCGACCAGGACCCGACGAGAACCGGCACGGGCATGTCCCGGCCCCGTCCCTTGGCGGCGAGCAGGTCGGCGACGGCGGCCTTGTCGAAGGCGTCCGCACCCACTCCGTAGACCGTGTCGGTGGGCAGTACGACGAGCTGCCCGGACGCGACACTGTGGGCAGCGGTCTCGATCGCGGCGGCCCGAGTGTCATCGTCGGCGCAGTCGTAGAGGAGGGCCACGCCGCCATCCTGCCCTAACGCCTTATGGCAACGGCGTAGCGCGGGCATCCGGCGAGATCGCGTCGATCATCGACCCCGCGCCATCGCCCGTCCCGATCCAGGAGGGCCGGGACGGAGGTGCCGTGGCTGTCGTCATGCTCGACGGCGAGCAGGCCCCCCGATTTGAGGAGGTCGGCGGCGCGGGCGATCACGGCGGGCATGACGCCAAGGCCGTCCGCGCCGGCAAAGACCGCCTCGGCGGGGTCGGCCCGCACCTCAGGGTCGACCGGGGTGGCGACCGGGACGTAGGGCGGGTTGCACACGACCGCGTCCACGCGGCCGTGCAGGTCGCTCAGCAGTGCCGGGTCGGTGACATCGCCGGCCACGACGTCGATCGCGGTGCCGTCCGCGTTGCGCCTCAGCCAGGTCAGGGCAGCGTCCGACCGCTCGACCGCGACGACGCGCGTACCGGGGACTTCGTCGGCGATCGCCAGCGCCAGCGCGCCCGAGCCGGCGCACAGGTCGACAGCGACGGGCGCCACGGCAGCGCGCAGCATGGGAAGAACCGCGTCGACGAGCAGCTCGGTCTCCGGCCGCGGGACGAACACGCCGGCGCCGACCGCTGGAAGCACGTGCCGGAACGGCGCCGACCCGACGATGTGCTGGAGCGGCACACGATCGGCCCGCCGCGCGAGGAGCCGGTCGAAGCGCTCGGCGGCATCGGGCGGTACCGCCTCGACCAGGACAAGGCGAGATCGCTCGACACCGAGGCAGTGCGCCAGCAGCAGCTCCGCGTCAACCCGCGGCGAGCGCACGCCGGCCGCGGTCAGCCGCGCGGCCGCCGCGGTGATCAGCTCACGCGGCGCGCTCACTCGTCCCCGGCGAGCATGGCCTCGGTGTCGGCGCGCGTCAGCGCCTCGATGACGTCGTCGAGCGCGCCGTCGAGCACTTGGTCGAGGTTGTAGGCCTTGAAGCCCACCCGGTGGTCGCTGATCCGGTTCTCCGGATAGTTGTAGGTACGCACCCGCTCGGACCGGTCCACCGTGCGGACCTGCGAGCGCCGGGCGTCCGAGGCCGCCGTGTCGGCTTCCTCCTGCGCGGCCGCGAGCAGGCGCGCGCGCAGCACGCGGAGCCCCGCCTCGCGATTCTGCAGCTGGCTCTTCTCGTTCTTCATCGACTCGACGGTCCCCGTCGGGACGTGCGTGATGCGCACTGCGGAGTCGGTGGTGTTGACGCTCTGCCCGCCGGG
>JAODNL010000346.1 GCA_025465405.1 Pseudonocardiales bacterium
GCGCCGCTCCCCCGTTGGAGGGACTGCCGCCGACTTTGAATGCGATCGCGATGACGATCGGCAGGACGAACAGGATGAGGAATGCGAACTGCGTACGCCGGCGCTTGAGCTGGCGGGCGAACTCCACGCGTAGACGCAGCGTCCGGTGCGGGTTGAACGGCGGTGGCGCTCCCGCGCCGAGTGTGGCGAGGCGCTCGTGTACCCCACGTCGCGTCGGAGCCTGCGTCATTGCCCATCGCCTCCGATGAGATCGAGGAACACGTCTTCGAGGGCCCGCCGCGCCGGCACCGGCCGGGCCGAGATCCCGGCTGCGACGAGGACCTGGGCAGCATGTTCCGGATCGTCGACCACGAGCTGGACGCTGCCACCACTGCCCGCAATCTCGGTTACCGATCCGGCCGCGACGAGCCGGCCGCGATGCATGACCACCACGTGCGTGCACGTTTGCTCGACCTCGGCGAGCAGGTGGCTCGACACGACCACGGTGCGTCCGGTGGCGGCGTAGCGCTGCAGCACCTCGCGCATCTCGGCGATCTGGGGCGGGTCGAGTCCGTTCGTCGGCTCGTCGAGCACCAGAAGCTCCGGCAGGCCGAGCATGGCCTGCGCAATGCCGAGGCGCTGCTTCATGCCGTGGCTGTAAGTCTTGACGCGGCGGTCGACGGATGCGTCCAGTCCGGCGATCTCCAGTGCCGTCTCGAATTCGGCGTCGACGTCTGGCCGGCCGGTGGCCGACCAGAACAACTGCAGGTTCTCGCGGCCGGACAGGTGCGGCAGGAAGCCCGGGCCCTCGATGAAGGCACCGATCCGCGCGAGCACCGGCGCACCAGGGCGCACCGGGTCACCGAAGACGTGGATCTCGCCGGACGTCGGCGTGATCAGGCCGACAAGCACGCGCAGCGTCGTCGTCTTGCCGGCGCCGTTCGGACCGAGCAACCCGACGACCTGCCCTCGCTCGACCCGAAACGTCACGTCGTCGACCGCGCGGTATCCGTCGGCATATTTCTTGACCAGGCCCGAGATGGATATCGGCACCTCCGCAAGCTCAGGGAGCACGCGCAGGGTTCGACGGCGTCGGGCGATGACGAGCGGCACTCCGACGCCGGCCAGCAGGATCGTCCCCAGGCCGGCGAGCAGCCACGCCACTGGATTTCCGGGATGCAGTACGCGTCCGCTCGCGGTCGGGATGGTGACCGGCGCCGCGCTTCCCGCGAGCGCGACCGTGTACTCCCGCGGATCGGTCGGCAGCTGGTAGGCGAGGTCTGTGGTGGCAACCGACAGCCGCAGTCGGTGCCCGGCCGGCACGTTGCGGACCACCGCCGGAAGTCCGACGGTGACGGTGTGCGGCTGCCCCGGGCGCAGTCCAGTCAGACGCAGCGGCGCGACCAGCCCGGACGGCAGCACGTCCGTGCCGTCGGGCGCGACATCATGCAGCGCGACGAACAGGGTCGCGTCAGTCGTCGTGCGCGTCGTCACGGTGAGCGTGACCGTCGGTGCTCCGGCAACGAGAAGCCGACCAGAGAGAGGCTCGGAGACGAAGGCCGCCGCCTGACCAGGGATCGTGCTCAGGTCGCCGAGCTGGGCGAACTGAGCAGCCTGCCCGAGGGCGCCGCCGATCCCGGGCAGGGTCGTGACCGCCGACGGATTGCCGCCGGCCGGCGCCGACACGATCTGCGGCTGCCCCTGCACCACGACCGTGCTCTCCGGCCGGGGCGCGCCGGCCAGACCCGGATACGAATCGACCTGCAGCGTCTGCCCAACGGCCAACCCGCTCGTGGCCGAGAGCGCGGCCCGTTGTTCGGCGATCGAGAACTGCTGTGGTCCATGCACGCGACCGCCGAAGACATCGGCCAGCCAGGACGTGAGCGCCGCGGTGGCCGCCCCCGAACCGTCGCCGCCGTCGTGGCCTCCGGCGCGCCAGACCACGCGCACGGGGGTGCCGTGCACGGAAATGCCACGGGCGTTTGCGTCCGCTTCGGTCAGTGGAAACAGCGAGTCCTGCTCGCCCTGACTTAGCAGCGTCGGCGCCGTGATTCGGGCGAGCGACGTGGCTGGGCTGGACGCGCGCAGCAAGGCAAGCATGCGCGAATCGGGCCGGCCGGTCTGCGCGGCCTGCTGGTAGGCCGCGCAGAGGTCAGGGGCGAAACGTCCGCACTGCGTGTTGTCCGACCGCGATGAGCGAGCCGACCCGAACAGGTAGCCCGCCCACAGTTTCTTGAACGCTCCGGGCGCCGATCCCGCCGCGTTCGGAAACAACGCGGTGGCAAGGTTGTTCCAGGTGATATCGGCTCCGACGGCCTCGACGCGAGGGTCCGCGCCCGCGAGCAACAAGGCGAGCGCCCCGCCGTAGGACGCGCCGGCGACCGCGACCCGCGGCTTGCCGGCTATGCGCTCGACCTGGGGCAACGCGGCCAGGTAGGTCACGAGCAGGCTCGCGTCGCGAACCTCGTAGGCCGGTGAGTCGAGGTGGATCAAGCCGCCGGACGCGCCGAATCCCCTTGCGCTGTAAGCCAGTACGACGTACCCATCATGGGCAAGCGTCCTCGCCTCGTGGTCGAGGTCGGTCTTCGATCCACCGAAGCCATGAGCGAGCAGCACGGCCGGCGCGGGCGTCTTGGCCGGCAGGTACAGCGTCGTGTCGATGCGCACCGGCTGGCCGGACTCGGGCGTGCCGGAGATGAACTGCGCGCGCGTGTGGATGGTGCCGGCGGATCCGGACAGGGCAACGACAGTGATAGCCAGCGCGGCCAACGCGATGGCGGCGACCACGGCAATGGCGCGGCGCGGCGCACGGCGGGCGCGCCGCAGGAGACTCACTCCTGCAGGGTACGGAGCGACCGTTCGACGCCTCGCGCGGTCGCTGGGCGCTCTCAGGTGTGCGCCCAGGTGGCCGCGGGGGCCAGTCCCAGCTGATCAACAATAAAATCTGCCCCGGCCCGGCGACCGAATTCAGCTGTTGATCACGGCGTTGCACGCGGCGCGCGCTCGATCGCCGGCTTGTCATCCTTGTCGGCACCGACGTTCGACCGCAGCGAGTCGAAGATCGCCAGCCCCTGACCCACAAGACCGGACACGACCTCGGACAGGCCGTCCGAGCCGTTCAGGAGCGTCACGTTGGCGTTCGCGAGACCGCCGGCTGCCTTCTCGACGATCAGCGGCAGCTGCTCGATCAACAGTTGATCGAGGGCAACCCGGTTGCTCGACGCGGCGGCCGCGGCCTGGATCTCGGTGCTCTCGGCGTCTGCTCTGGCCAGGATGCGCACCCGCTCGGCCTCCGCCTCGGCCGGCTTGACGACCTCGGAGACGAGCTGCTGCTGACGCAACTCAGCCTGTCGCTGAGCGACCTTGGTCTGCTCGTTGATCACCTCCTGTTGAGCTTGCGCCTGCGCGAGCGGGCCGGCCTGCGCGGCCTTCTGTTGGGCGGCCTGCGTCTCGGCCTCGTAACCCGCCCGAGTGACAGCCGTGTCGCGCTCGTACTCGGCCTGCATGCGCAGTGACTGCTGCTGCGCCTCGGCGGAGGCCTGATCGGCGGCGGCCTGGGCGATCTGTGCCGCTTGCTGGATCCGGGCATTGTGCGGCGCGGCCATCGCCCTGATGTAGCCGAGTCCCCCGTCGTCGATCGACTGGATCTGCAGTGCGTCGACGATGAGCCCGATCTTCGCCATCTCCTCCTTCGATCCGTCGAGGACCTCGGTCGCCAGCTTCTGCCGCTCGGTGATGATCTCCTCGACGGTCATCGAGCCGATGATCGAACGCAGGTGGCCGGAGAAGATGCGCCCGGTCAGCATCGCCATCTGATTCTGGTCGGACAGGAAACGCTGAGCGGCGTTGACGATCGACTCCTGGTCGTTGCCGATCTTCGCCGCGATCACGGCCTTGACGGTGAGCGCGATGCCCTGCTTCGTCACGCACGGCTCGTCCACTTCCGCCTCGAACATCGACAGCGTCAGGAACTCGTACTTGCGAAAGAACGGCGTGACGTAGGCGCCGTGCCCGGTCACCACCCGGAACGGGGCATCACCGCCGGGCTTCCCCCCGGAGATGAGCATCGCCTGGTCGGGGGCGGGAACGTGATAACCGAACATCGACTGGTTCTCCTCGGATAGGGGACGGGTCAGAGTTCGAGCAGGGAATCCACGGGGTCCGCCCACGGCAACACGATGACCGTGCGCGGGCCCAGGGTCTGCACGATGATCACTGGCTGACCCTTGGCCAGCGGTTCGGCGGAGCGGGCGATGAACGTCTCCGTTCCACCACGGATGCGCACCTCGACCTCACCGGCGCCCGCCTCGCCGCGGGTCGGCGTCGTGATTCGCCCGGCCAGGCCGATCGGGGAGCTGTCCGGCGTCGTCACTCGCTGATCGAAGGCGACACCGTCGCCATGATCTCCACGCCCGGATGCTACTACCGTGGCGGCGCCGGGTTCAGAACTGCCAGCGCGTCGCACCGCCCGGCTCGACCGTCGCGAGGGCCGTTGCCCGGTACGGAGTCAGGCGATAAACGAACCATGGCGGCGGTCCGGCCGAGGGAGCACTGAACTCGGCCGTGATCGCCCGGCCGGTGTCGTCGACACGCGCCGGCCATCCTTCCGCGGCCCAACGCGCCGCCATCGCCGCCACTGTCGGCGGATCGGTGATCTGGTTGGCTTCGCCGTCCACAACGAGATCGAAGTCCTCGGTGGCGACACTGAGCGCGCAGCGTGGGTCGCGGGCAAGGTTCTTCGCCTTGCGCGTTCCCTCGCCGGTCTCGAGCCAGAAAGCGCCGTCGACCCACAGGGCACCGATGCCTGTGACATGTGGACTGCCGTCCTGGTTGATCGTCGCCAACCAGCAGGTGTGCCGGTTCGGACCGCCCGACTGCGGCCCTTGGGTGATGCCGGCCTCGAGACGGGACTGGA
>JAODNL010000347.1 GCA_025465405.1 Pseudonocardiales bacterium
CGAGGAAGAACGCAAGCAGCGCGTCGCTCAGCAGCGGCCGGCGCGACGACGAGCGCGACAGCCGGCTGCGCGGTCTTGCCCAGCCGGCTGTCGATGCTGTCACGGTCCCAGTGTGAGCCATGGTCAAGCGTCGCGACGGCGCAGCACTACCAATCCCACAGCCAGCGCTGCCGCGGCGTACAGCGCGAAGACGCCGAGACCCGCCCAGGGACCGAGCAGGCTCGGGTCGGGACGGGTGTTCATGACGGCCGACCCGGCGTTCATCGGCAGGTACCTGACGATGTGAACCTGCCACGAACTCGGCAGCGCCTCACCGAGGATCGGCAGCACGAGCAGCAGCCCGAACAGGGTCGCGATCGCGCCGCCGGTGCTGCGCAGCGCGAAGCCGCACCCGAGCGCGAGCAGACCGACCACGACGAGGTAGAGGCCCCCACCGACAACCGCTCGGGCGGCGCCGGGTGAGCTGAGCGACACGCCGAGGTGATCGCTGTGCATGGCCGCCTGGCCGCCCAGGAAGGCGATCAGGCTGGCGGTCGTGGCGATCACGAACGTCGCGCCCCCGAACACGATGCTCTTCGCCCACCAGACGGGCACGCGACGCGGCACCGCGGACAGCGACGCGCGGATCATCCCGGTGCCGTACTCGCCGGTGATCAGCAGGACGCCCAGCACCCCGACGGCGAGCTGCGCGAGGAACATCCCGCGCAGGCTCATCTGAGTGGCGTCGAAGTCCGGCGGCACGCCGCCGTGGGTGGCGATGTCGTGTCCTCGCAACGCGGAGAACAGGATTCCGAGACCGATGGCGACGAGTAGTGTCGCGCCGAAACTGAACCAGGTCGAGCGCAGCGAACGGAACTTGATCCACTCAGACCGGATGACCCGGATCGGGGTGATACCGAGCTCGGGAGCGATCGTCGTGCTCGTCATCGCACACCTCCGGCGGGCACGACGAACTCGACCGAATCACGCGTGAGTTCCATGAATGCCTCCTCCAACGACGCCTGCTGCGGCGTCAGCTCGATCAGCGCGATGCCGGCCTGAGCCGCCACCCGGCCGATCGCGGCGCTCGTCAGGCCGCTGACCTGGAGCCGGTCCGGCTCGGTGGACGTCACGCTCACCCCGTCGGCGGCGAGCAGGTCACGCAGCCGCGTCGCCTCCTCGGTCCGGACGTCCACGATGTCGCGCGACGCGCCGCGCGTGAACTCCTCCACGCCCACGTCGGCGATCAACCGACCCTGACCGACGACGATCAGGTGCGATGCGGTCAAGGCCATCTCGCTCATCAGGTGCGAGGACACGAAGACGGTCCGGCCCTCCGCCGCCAGCGACTTGAGCAGGTTGCGGATCCAGAGGATGCCATCGGGATCGAGCCCATTGACCGGCTCGTCGAGGATCAGCGTGTGTGGATCGCCCAGTAACGCCGACGCGATTCCCAGCCGCTGTCCCATTCCGAGTGAAAATCCGCCGGCGCGCTTGCGGGCCACCGTGCGCAACCCGACCAGGTCGATCACCTCGTTCACCCGCCGCCGCGAGATCCCGTTCGTCGCGGCCAGCGCCAGCAAGTGGTTGTGTGCGGAGCGGCCGGTGTGAATAGCCCGGGCCTCGAGCAGCGCACCGACCTCTCGCAACGGTGCCCGGTGCTCGGCGTAGGGCCGTCCGTTGACGCGAGCCGTGCCTCCGGTCGGCCGGTCCAGGCCCAGCAGCATCCGCATGGTCGTCGACTTGCCGGCGCCGTTCGGACCCAGGAATCCGGTTACTACCCCTGGACGGATGGTGAAGGTGAGGTCGTCGACCGCCACCTTCTCCCCGTACTTCTTGGTCAATCCCATCGCTTCGATCACGTGCGCCCTCCTCAGCTCGCCGATCAACGCCGCTGACGGTAGGGGCGCTGCGCCGCTACCCGCGCCGGTCGACGGGATGATTGCGAGCTACATCGCAAGGATGACGGCCGCAACGCACAGCGCTGGTCGCCGACGGCGTCGGCGACCAGCACGATTGTGTCGGTGGCGCTCGGGCTACATCGGCGTCAGCTCGAAGATCTCCAGGGTGAACCGGCCCTTGCCCTCGGCCAGGAACGGGTGACCCTTCGTCAGCGACTTCGCCGCGTCCAGATCCGGCGCCTCCACGATCGTGTACCCGTTCTGGTCGCTCGGCGTGGTGTCCGAACCGTCGTCGCGCACTGCCGTGCGGGTGCCGAACGGCGCGCCGCCGTCGACCAGCGCGGCACCCACCTGCTCCATCCATGCGCCCCAGGCCGCCATCTGCTCGGCGCCCTGCTCCGGGGTGAACTGATCCATCGGCGTGGCCGGCCCGCGGTACAAGTACAGGAACTTCGCCATGGCTCGTCCTTCCTGGCTTCGTCGGCGCGACTGGCTCGCTCCGATCTACTGTTCCGACGATCGGCAAGCGCAGCAATCGACAGGTCGGCCGCATCTCGCCGGCGAGGGATCAGTACTGCCAGAGCCCGGCGGGCGTGTTGCCCGACTCGGCCGGTGACCCGGTGGGCCAGACGAGATGGCCGGTGCGGAGGTTCTCGACGCGCACCCACTCGGTGCTGTGCACCGGCCTCGACACCACCCACCACCGGGTACTCAGACCGTTGCCGGCCATATCCAGCTCACGCTGGGTGGTGCGACGGACCCGGTGACGACTCGCCCACTCGGGCCAGTGCTGGGCGTCGGAGACGGACAGCGTGAACCTGATGAGGCGCTTGTCGAGGTCGGCCGCCTGCGGATCGGAGGGCACCAGGCCGTGATCGGTGCCTCGACCCGGATCCGCGGAATCCGTCAGCCAGACCACGTCCCGCGCGCGCCGGCGCGAGGCGGACCGGACGGGGTTGGGCCGCAGCTGGCCGCTGTCCAGGATCTCCGAGACGTTCACCGGCGCCGTGAAGTGATACAGCAGCCGCAGCCGGTTGCTCTCGGTCACACGCCGAAACTAGAGCAGGCGCGACGGGTCGGCGACTCGGCGTGAGCCACCCGTTTCAGTCGATTGCCAGCAAGTCGATCATGCATCGGACACCGGCACCGGGCCCGTTACGTGCCGGACATCAGGCAGTCATCTGCGGCTGATCACCAGGCGACGTGCACGGCCGCGGGCTTGCGGAAGACCAGGCCCCGTGGAGTGCTCGGCCGGACGAGCCGGATGCCGGGCAGCTCGCGCAGCAGGGTGCTCACCGCGACGTCGGCCTCGAGCCGGGCCAGGTCGCGTCCGATGCAGAAATGCGGGCCCACCGCGAAGGCCAGCTGTAGCCGGTTGTTGGCGCGATGCACGTCGAACGTGTTCGGCTCGGCGAACACAGCGGGATCCCGGTTCGCGCCGGCGATCGAGACCCGTACCAGCTCGCCCCGTGCGATCGGCGCGCCGCCGAGCGTCACGTCGCGAGTCGCGTAGCGGTCGACGACAGCGGCCGCCGGTTCCAACCGCAGTGATTCCTCGACGGCCGCGGGCACCGTCACCGTGCCGGCACGCACGTCGGCGAGCTGCCGCGGGTTGGCGAGCAGGTGCAGCATCGCGTTGGCGATCATGCCCTCGGTGGTTTCGATCGCGCCGAACATCAGAACCGCGGCATTGGAGACGACCTCGGGCACGCTCAGCGCACCCGCGGCGGCAACGAGCAGCGACGACGCGTCGCCGGCCCCGATCGTCGCCTCGACACTGCCACTGAGCCGATCGAAGGCCTCCGCGCCGCCCGCGGGATCCTGCCCGGCGGTGATGGCCGAGACCGCGGCGACGATGGCGTCGTACCACGCGAGGACCGTCGCCGTCTCGACGCCCACCAGTCCGAGCGCGTCGGCGATCACGGCGACGGCCAGCGGCCCGGCGAGATCACGGCGCAGCTCGCCTGACCCGGCCCGCGCCATCTCGGCGACCAGGCCCTCCGCCGCCGCGGCGGCGACCGCCGCGAACCGCGCCCTCGCCTCGGCCGGGCGGAACGCCTGCACGAACGGCGCCCGGTGCCGCGCATGCTCCGGACCGTCGAGGGACAGCATGCTCGGGCCGACCACCTGCGCGGTCGAGAAGCGCGGGTCGTCCACGGTGAACGTCGCCGCGTCCCGCATGGTCTCGGTGGCGAGATCGTGGCGAGTGACCAGCCAGCCGTCCAGCACGGCAAGCCAGGACACCGGTTCGGACTCCCGGAGGCGCGCGAGCAGCGGATGCGGGTCAGCGTCCAGCTCCGCGAGGGTCGCGCCCGCTCCGATCGGGAACCGGGCCCGGCTCGCCTCGGCGCTACGCAGCGCGGGTCAGCTCCTCGACCTGCTCCGGCGACAGCGACAGTCCGGCAGCGGCGAGATTCTCCTCCAGGTGCGCGACCGTCGACGTGCCAGGAATGGGCAGCATGACCGGCGATCGGGCGAGCAGCCAGGCCAGGGCGACCTGCCCGGGACTGGCACCGGTTGCCGTCGCGACGTGATCCACCGGACCACCGGGCGCAGCCAGCTGGCCGGACGCGATCGGCGCCCAGGGGATGAATCCGATGCCTTCGCGCGCGCAGTATTCGAGCACGTCTTCCGAACTGCGGTTGACCAGGTTGTACATGTTCTGCACCGATGCGATGTCCGCGATCGAGCGCGCTGCCTCGATCTGCGCAACCGATACCTCGGAGAGCCCGATCGCGGCGATCTTGCCCTCGTCCTGAAGAGCCTTCAGCTCGCCGATCTGCTCGTCGGCCGGCACCTTGCGATCGATGCGGTGCAGCTGGAACAGGTCGATGCGATCCACACCCAGGCGGCGCAGGCTCATCTCGAGTTGCTGGCGGAGGTACTCCGGGCGGCCGACCGGTGCCCACCGGTCCGGGCCCTGACGGGTGAGTCCGGCTTTGGTCGCGATCAGCAGTTGCTCGGGATAGGGGTACAGGGCCTCTCGAATGATGTTCTCGCTGACCTCCGGCCCGTACGAGTCGGCCGTGTCGATGAAATCCACCCCGAGCTCGAGCGCGCGTTGCAGAACGCGCACGCACTCGGCCCGGTCAGCGGGCTCGCCCCAGATGCCAGGGCCGGTCAGCCGCATCGCGCCGAAACCGAGCCGGTGCACCGACTTGCCCGCGATAGAGAACGTTCCAGAGGCGTGGACGGGTGCGTTGCTGATCGCGTGTGACATAAGCACTCCTGATCTGGCTCGGTACGGGGTCTGGCTCGGTACACCCAAGCCTTCCACTCGCGCGCAACCCAGCGCTGCCCACAGCGTGATCAAGACGTCCGAACGGTCGCCCTGACGACCAGTACGACGTCTTGATCAACGTGGCTCGAAGCCGCGGCCGCGGTCGATGAGTCCGAGGTCTCTGAGGTCTCCGAGGTCTCCGAGCTTCGCGAGCGTCTGCTCACGGGTGGTCGTTCCGAGCTTCCGGTAGAGGCTGTTCAGCTGGCTCTTGATCGTGTTCAGGGACACCTGCAGCATCTCGGCGATGTCTTGGCGAGAGGTGCTTTCGAGAAGGGCCTGCAGCACCGCCCGCTCGCGCCCGGTCAGCGTGATCAGATGCAACCGATCCGGGTAGACCGCTCGTAGCTGCGCTAGTGCCTGCTCGGCGTCGGGGTCCAGACGCTGCCCAGCCAGATCCAGCAGCGCCGCCCGGTCGGCCGCGGAGATGCCGGCGAACGCGAGCAGCGACTGCGACTCCCGATACAGATCGAAGGCTGACCCAGCGAGCCGGCGGGCCGCGTCGTCATCATGCATGCGCAGCGCCGCGGTCGCGGCGATGGTGAGCAGGTCGAGCCGGACGCGGGCCGGGACGACACGGTTCCAGGCGGCATCGCCGGCAACGGTGCGCGCGCGCACGTAGTCGCCGGCCAGGAGATGGATCCGGGCGAGCGGCACCGCGAGGAGCGCTGATCCGCCGTCGGTGCCGATAACCTGCAGCGCCCGCTGGCCGTGGCCGCACGCGATGAGCAGGTCCGCGCGGGCTCGAGTGAGCAGCGTCGCGGCGACGCCGCGCGAACTGAACTGGAAATCGTGCGCCGATTGCGCCGACTCCAGGATGGACAAGGTCGCTGCCGGGTCGGCGAAGTGCAGCCCGTGCTGGGCGTGCAGATAGGCGACGAACGGCCACAGCTCGACCGCGACACTGCCTTCACCAAGGTGGTCCAGCTCGACGTGCGCGGCCTTTCCGTCGAGACGATCCAAGGCGAACAGGCCGGTCGCGACGCGGGCGCCGATGCCCACGAGGTAGTCCGCCCACGTTCCTTCGGTGTCGAAGCGCGAATATCGGTCCAGCCACAGCTGGCCCATCTGGCGCCTTCCGTCGAGCGCGTACGTCATGGCCAGATTGGCCGCCGCGTTCGACGGGATGAAGTCGGCCTCGGAGCCGCTGCGGTAGTTCCAGGCCTGCTGATAGCAGCGCACCGCGGCGTGGTCGTCGCCGATCAAGGTCTGCGTCAGGCCGCGCTGCACGTGGAACCAGGCCAGCCGGTCATCGATGGAATGGCCGCTACTGATCAGTGGCGCGGCCAGCTCCTCCAGCTCCGTCGCGAAGGTAGCTGATTCGGAGAACCGTCCGGACACCCGCAGCCCGATGACGTGACCGGTCCCCGTGTACAGCAGATCGGGAAGTGAGAGCGCGTCCGCTTCCGCGGTGAAGACGCGTCGGCTGTTTTCGACATACACGCGGATGGTCGCCGAGCGGCCGTCCAGATCACTGTCGCGCGCCTCCACGGTCATGGTGAGAAGAGCAACCTGCAGGCCCGGATATCCGGCGATTACCTTCTCGGGGATCGCGCCGAGCGCGGCGCACAGACGATCAGCATGCCGCAGGGCCAGCGTCATGCCGTGCGCCGACCAGATCTCGTACACCAGCGGCCAGTCCTCGCCGGCGACGGCATGTTCGATCGCCGTCACGTTGTCGTGAGATCGACGACCATGCCTGCTGTACCAGCGAGCGAGGCGGCAATGCATCGCGGCGGCAGCCGCGGGCGCGCGGGCCGTGAAGGACTCGCGCAGGATGTCGCGGATCAGCGACGGCATGGTGACCACGATCCGGCTGCCGTCCTGGTGCCGCGACAGGACTCCGGGTGCCTGCAGGCTCGCGAGCAGCCGTTCCGGGTCCGGGTCGTCGGCGAGATCGCGGATCAGCTGGCTGTCCAGGTCCGCGGCGAGGGAGAAGCGCATCAACTGCTGCAGCGTCGCCTCGTCGGCGATGGTCGGCACTACCGTGTCGCGCAAGTAATCCCGGGCGGCCGACAACCCGAGCTCGTCGTCGTCGTATGCCGCGATCGCCAATCGAACCGCCGACGTCCAACCGCCGATCGCCGCGTGAATACCGGATGCCTCCTCGACACCGACGGACTTGCCCATGATCCGCGCCAGTTCGACGATTTCCTCGACGGTGAACATCACGGCGTCCGGCCCGATCACGGCCGTCTCGACGGCGCCGACGGCCAGCGCCTCGATCGGGTGCCGCCGCCTGCTGCACACGAACAGGTGCAGATTGTCGTGCCGCTGGACGAGCGAGACGAGATCGGCCAGCAGCGTGATGTCGCTGACGTGATGCATGTCGTCGACCACCAGGGCGACCCGACGGTCGTCGTCGATCTCGAGCAGCACCTCGTCGAGATCGACGAGGCTTCCGCCCGGCGCCGACCCGGCGGGTGGCGCGAGCCCAGCGGCCCGCAGGCGCCGCACGAGATGTCCGACGAACGGCTCCCGATCGGCGAGATCGTGTGTGGTGGCCAGCCACAGCGTTCTCACCTGCGCGGGCGGTTGGCGCTCCAGCCAGGTGGCCAGCAGGGTTGTCTTGCCGTAGCCCTGGGGAGCGTGGATGACGGTCAGCGGCGCCCACGCGTCGAGCCGCTGCTCAAGCGCGGGGCGGCGCAGCACCTGACGCGGCGTGCGCGGCACGTGCGCCCGCCGACCTTGCGACTCCCCCATCGGGCGCACGGCCCGCTCAGCTCCCCCACCGGTGCACTCCGCGTCCCGAACGATTTCGGAACAGGCATTACCGGAGGCCCCCGGCGCGAGCGTAATGCGAGATTGATCTTGCCGCGAATCGAGAGCTTCGTCCCGCCCGACCACCGCCAGCCCGCGGCGCAAGGGCCGGACTACCCGCCGTCCCCTGATCAAGCGCAAGAAATGGTCGCCCTGGCCATTGAGTGCTGTTGATCACGGGATCAGGCCGGCGCGCGGATCGTGTCGAGCAGCACCCGCCATGGGCCGACGGTGGCGAACACCGCCGCCATCGCCGCGAGTGCCGGTTCGTGGGCACCCTCGGCGGCCGACGTGCAGTCGTCGGCCACGAGCACCTCGAAGTCGCGCTGCTCGGCGGAGCGCACCGTCGACTCGACGCACACGCTGGTCACCACTCCGGTGACAAGCAGCCGCCGCACGCCCATGGCGCGCAGCACGACCTCTAGATCGGTGTAGAGGAAAGCGTCGTAGCGGTTCTTGTCGATGATCCGGTCGCCGGCGGCGGGAGTGAGCTCGTCGACGACGTCGGCATCCCACGAGCCCCGGACCAGTGGCGCTGGGTCGTTCAGCAGTACCGAACGCATGCGAGCCGGCGCGTCGAGAAGATCGTCGCGGAAGACGTGTCGCGTGTATATGACGGGCAGGTCGACCGCCCGCGAGGCCGCGAGCAGCTCGCGGTTCGCGGCGACGACCTCGTCGATGCGGGGCAGCCCGAATCCGGCCTGCGGCAACGAACCTTTGGGGTGGCAGAAGCCGTTCTGCATGTCGATGACCAGGACCGCGGTGCTCATGGCGTTGTCTCCTCTTCGGTGTTCAGGCCGCGACCGGCGCCGCGCTGAGCGCGGGCCGGCGCAGATGCCAGTCGGTGGCCTGCTGGTAGGCGTCGCCGGCCTGCAGCACGAGCTGCTCCTCGAACGGCCGTCCGTCGATCTGGAGACCGAGTGGCAGGCCGTCCCCGGTGAAGCCCATAGGCACGGACAGCACGGGGTTACCCGTCACGTCCCAATACGCCGTGTGGATCCGGCGAAACCAGCTGCTGAATTCGTCGCCGAGGTCCGCCAGAGCAATCGCTCCGACCGACGCCGTCGGGGTGACTATCAGATCGCACGTGGCGAACAGGGCCGTGATCGCCTTGTGACCCACGCGACGGACCCGCTGCGCTTGTACGTAGTCGGCGCCGGTGTGGAACGTATGCCGGCCCAGGCCGAGACGGTTGGAAGCGACGAAGTCGGCCAGGCGGGACTGGGCATCGGGAGCGTGGTAAGCCAACATCTCCCCCGCGACGATCGCTCCGAGTGCCGCCGCGAGCTCCTGGTACAGCGGTAGCTCGACCTCGACGATCTCGGCGCCGAGCGCGGCCAGCTGCGCGATCGCGGTGTCGAACACCGCGGGGAGGGCCGGATCCTCGACGTCCTCGACATAGCGAGCCAGCCGGTCGATGCCGATGCGCACTCCGGTCAGGTCGCCGGTCAGACCGGCGAGGTAGTCCGGAACCGGCACGTCGATCGAGGTGACGTCACCGGCGTCGTGGCCGGCCATCACCGTCAGCATCAGCGCGCAGTCGCGCGCGCTGCGTGCCATCGGGCCGATGTGGTCGAGCGTGTAACCCAGCGGGACGCAGCCCGACTTGGGTACCCGCCCGAACGTCGGCATCAGCCCGGAGATCCCGCAGAACGCGGACGGGATCCGCACGCTGCCGCCGGTGTCGGTGCCGAGCCCGCCGAGGAACATTCCGGCCGCGACACCGCTTCCGGTGCCCGAGCTGGAGCCGCCGGGCCAGGTGTCGACGTTCCACGGGTTGCGCGGCACCGGGAACGGCTTGGTCGCGTCGGGCAGTCCACACGCAAACTCCATCGTGGACGTCTTGCCCATCATGACGCCGCCGGCTTCCCGCAGCCGGGCGACCACGACAGCGTCACCTACGCCCCACGCCGGATCGAGCACGAGGCTCTGAGCGGTGGACGGGCCTTCTTCGGTGGTGAGAATGTCCTTGATTCCCAAGGGGATTCCATGCAGCGGCCCGATCTTCGCGCCGGCAGCCATCGCGTCGTCGGCTGCTCGCGCGGCCGTGCGGGACTGCTCCACGAACCGCTCGATGAAGCCGCCCATCTGGCCGTCGACCTCGTCGGCGACGGCGATCGCGTCTTCAACCAGCTCGGCGCTGGTCGTCTGGCCCGCACGTAGCGCGAGGGCCGCATCCGAAATGGTCAGGTACTCGGTCATCGCCGGCCGCCTCAGACCGCGACCGCGGCGACGGCCGCGCCCGGAACCGACTCGGACACCATGGGCGGCACCCGCAGATGCCAGTCGCTGATGACTTGGAACGCATCGCCGGCCCGCAGGACAAGCGATTCGTCGAACGGCCGCCCGGCGATCTGCAGCCCGAGCGGCAGGCCGTCAGCGGTG
>JAODNL010000377.1 GCA_025465405.1 Pseudonocardiales bacterium
CAACACCGTCAACCTCCAGCCCCATTTGATCTCCCGATCTGGGCTGAGGATCCTGCGAGCCGGCGCCCATGACGCGTGGGTAAAAGCGACCGCGGCGGCTTGATCGACGAGACGCGCTGCTGCCCCAGGCGGACAGTGGCGGTTAAGTTGTCAACGCCGGAAACCGGATGGCTGAGCAAGGTCAGGCCGACATGACCGTAGTCCTCGACCGCCTCGCCAACGGCCGTCATTGGCCGCAGAATGACGGCGGATTCATCGATCTCGGCCAGCGGCTCGGCTTCCCGTGCCGATCAGCCAGGGCACGATCGCGCCATAGTCGAAGCGCAGGACGAGTTCGCACTGCATGGCGAGCCGCCCGCGTCGGCCGACCACGATGCGCACGACGTCCGACGCTTCGCCCCGCGGCGGCATGAAGTCGATGAGCGTAACGGTACCATCAGGAGTCTCGAAATCGGTGTCGAGGACGAAGGTTTCGTCGCGGTAACGCCGGGTGCTCCGCGCCTCAGGTTCGATTGGTCCAACCCACCACCGGCCGTGCTCGGGCGTGCCGAGCAGCGCCGCGAAGCAGGCGCCGCCGTCGAAGCGAGACCAGCACAGCCAGTCGATCGAGCCGTCACGCGCGACTAATGCCGCGGTCTCGCAGTTGCCGATGAGGGCATAGTCCTCGATCGGGTTGGCCATGTCCGAGCTATGACGCTGTGCAATCGATGGCAACCGTGACGTCTGCGGGCTCATTGCCGGGGTGGCTTGTTCATGTCGGGCGCGAGGCCGGGGTTGATTTCTGCGGGACTGAGAGGTGCGATGGGTTTGGGTGTGGGAAGGGTTACGGTCGCGCCGTTCTCGTCGCCGATCCGCGGCACGCAACTCGGTGACGGCTGCGGACCGTGAACGATGTCGACCAGGTGATCCGCAAGGCTGGTGAAGCGCTGGCGGAGCCAGCCACCGCTTTCCTCCGCCTCGGCACCGCGGAGCGTCACTGTCGCGGTCATCCCCGAAACGAGCGGGATGCCGGCCGGGACATCGGTGATCCGGATGCGGACCGGCACGCGCTGCGCTAGCCGTACCCAGGTGTAAATCGGATCGACGCTCGGCAGGCCCTGGGTGCTCGGCGCGGCATTCGAGACGCTGATGCCGCGGGTCACGGTCTGGACCCGCCCCACGATCGGATCGCGGTAGCCCATCAGCGCCGCCTCGGCGCGGTCGCCGATGCAGACATGCGCCATCTTGGTTTCCTCGAAATAGCCGTCGATCCAATAGCTGTCGGCATCGATCACCGAGATGTTGTTCGTGCCCGCGTGAGCATAGTCGCCCACCCGCATCAGAAGATTGGTGACATGGCCGTTCACGGGACTGCGCACCTGCGTCCGCTCAAGGTTGATGTCGGCCTGCGCGAGCTGCTGCTGGGCGGCGTCGAAGGCGGCCTGCGCCTGGGTGGCGTTGCCGACATATAGCTGCTGCTCCTCCGATGTCGTGGCGAGGTCGCTGAGGTGCTGCCGGCGCTCCGCCTGCATTCGCTTGACCTGCAGATCGGCGGCTTTTTCGCGCAGCTGCGCCTTGTCCGTGTCAAGCGCCACCTGAAAATCGAAGGGATCGATGACGTAGAGCACGTCGCCCTGGTGAACGTACTGGTTGTCGACGACCCGCACTTCCGTGATCTGCCCCGACACCTGGGGCGCGACGCTCGCGACCTGCACGCGGATGCTGCCGTCTCGCGTCCAGGGCGCGGTGACATAGGCGTCCCAGATGACCAGCGCGGCGAGCACGGCGAGGAGAAGGATAAACAGGGTCGCCGCCGTCTTGAGCGTTTCCCGAGCGAAACGAGCCATAGGACCTGGACGCCCGGGAGCCGGACCTTTCAATGGCGACTTTGGGTCGACGGGCAGACGTTCGCTCGGATTCGCGATCGGCGAACGCCCCTCCAAAGCAGCGCCAGCCTCCTCGCCCGGCGCCGGGGCGGCGACGTGAAGCACGGAGCGCTCGGCCGCCCCCGGACAGGGCTCGGCGACGCTGGACATCGTTCGGTCGTGTGAGAGGGAGTCCGGCGATTGCAAGGGCACCTCCTTCTAGAACAGCACGATCAGCAGCGCGAGGATCAGGACGTAGAGGCTCAGTTCCGCCACCGGCGGATTGCTGAAGGCGCGATCGAAGGCGACGAAGTGGAGGAAGGTGCGCAGCACAGCGAAGATCGCGATGGCGGCGCCCGCGTAAATCACGAAAGGAGCGACGAGCACCCCGCCGATCGTCAATTCGGGGAAGCTGTGCATCATGAGGTGGTCGACCGGTGTGGATCGGTACCGAAAGCGCTGGCGTCGATCAGGAAAGCGACCCAGATCAGATCCAGGCTCGCCGCGCGAGCTGCTGACTGACCGTCATGATCGAGCTGGGCTCCCGTGCTCAAGAGATCGGCGGCGGCCCGGCGCAGGCTAAGGGGGTCACAGGCGGCCAGGGCCGAATATCCGTCCTCAACCAGGCGCCCGCCCGTGCGAGCGCACAGTTCGGCGAGTGTTGTCCGGGCCCGTCGTACAGCCGCTGCGCATCCGAAGATGTCGAGGGCCTGACGGAGGTCGTCACGGCGTTCATCGTCGTCGGCGGGCTGCAGCGCGGCCAGTTGCCCGATGCGGTCCGCGTCGCGGAACAGGGCCTCGTCATCCAGGCGCCGGGACCGGCCACCCGCCAGCAGGTCGCGCATCTCCGCTCGTGCCGATGTCAGGTACCAGCGCCGCCGAAGGGCGTCGGACGTCGGGAGGACAGTCCGCAGAAGAACGAATAGCAGGATGACCGATGTGATCGCCATGAAGCTGGAGAACAGATAGGTGTCGGGGTTGTAGTCCTGCGGATTCGTCGGGGAGAGGATCACGGGGAAGAAGACGAGCACCAGGAACGCGATCGAGGCCAGTCTCGGGTTGGGGATCGTGAACAGCAGTGCGGCGACGAGGACGCTTGGCGCCATGCCGATCGCCAGGAGGGGAAACTG
>JAODNL010000394.1 GCA_025465405.1 Pseudonocardiales bacterium
ATGCAGGGACACAGCGACGGCTTCGTCAAGGTGTACTGCCGGCCGGCTACGGGTGTCGTGATCGGCGGGGTGATCGTGGCGCCCAACGCGTCGGAGTTGATCTTCCCGTTGACGATGGCGGTGCAGCGCGGGCTGACCGTTGCGGACGTGGCGGCGACGATCGGGGTGTACCCGTCGCTGTCCGGCTCAGTCGCTGAGGCGGCGCGCCGGCTGATGCTGCACGACGACTTGGACTGAGTTGGACTGGGGGACTACGCGATGGCTGACCTGTCACCCGAAGCGCGCGCCCGCGCGGCCCGCACCGTCGAGGTCGCCGAGGTGTTCGCGGCGCACGCCGACCTGATCGTCGCGGCGCTACCCGACGTTCCCGACGGGCACGTGTTGGTGGCCGTCGTCGACCATTCCCACGACTTCGCCGGAACGCACCACGTGGCCAAGGTAACGATGGTCGAGCGGATCCCGGAGCTGGAGGGACCTGGCGGCTGGGCGATGGTGTTCACCCCGGGCGCGACGCTCGACGACGTGCGGCGCAGAACGTCGGAAATGGCCGACATCGCCAGCCAGCGGATCGCCGCGATCGACCGGATCACGGCCCGCCGAACCGATACCTAGGCTCAGTCCTTGATCTCGCAGATGGTGGTGCCGGATGTGACGACCGCTCCGACGTCGGCGTTCAACGACGTGATCGTGCCGGCCTTGTGGGCGTTGAGCGGTTGCTCCATCTTCATCGCTTCGAGTACCACGATCATCTGACCGGGCTCGACGACGTCGCCCTCGGCGACGGCGACCTTGACGATCGTGCCTTGCATCGGTGCGGTCAGCGCATCTCCGGACGCCGCCGCGCCAGACTTCTTGCCGGCCGAGCGCTTGGGTGCCGCCTTCCGCGCGCCACCGCCGGCGGACGCACCGAACCCGGCCGGCAGTGACACCTCGAGGCGCTTGCCGGCGACCTCGACCACGATGGTCTCGCGAGGGCCGGAGTCCTCCTGCGTGTCGGCGGCGCCGGCGAAGGGCGGGATCTCGTTGACGAACTCGCTCTCGATCCACCGCGTGAAGACCGTGAATGGTTCGGACGTGAACGCCGGGTCCCTGACCACGGCGCGGTGGAAAGGCAGGGCGGTGGCCATGCCCTCGACCACGAACTCGTCCAACGCCCGGCGGGCGCGGGCCAGGGCCTCGGCCCGGGACTCACCCGTCACGATCAGCTTCGCCAGCAGCGAATCAAAGGCACCGCCGATCACCGAGTTCGGTTCGATCCCGGAGTCGACGCGCACGCCCGGGCCGCCGGGCTCGCGGTAGGTGGTCACGGTCCCGGGGGCGGGCAGGAAGTTGCGGCCCGGGTCCTCGCCGTTGATCCGGAACTCGAAGCAGTGCCCGCGCGGCGCCGGGTCCACGGCGAAGCGCAGCACCTCGCCGTCGGCGATGCGGAACTGCTCGCGTACCAGGTCGATGCCGCTGGTCTGCTCGGTGACCGGATGCTCGACCTGCAGCCGGGTGTTCACCTCCAGGAAGCTGATCACGCCGTCGTTGCCGACCAGGAACTCCACCGTGCCGGCGCCGGAGTACTTGGCCTCACGGCAGATCGCCCTGGCGCTGTCGTGGATGCGGCCGCGCTGCTCGTCGCTGAGGAACGGGGCGGGTGCTTCCTCGACCAGCTTCTGGTTGCGCCGTTGCAGCGAGCAGTCGCGCGTGCCGACCACGATCACGTTGCCGTGCTGGTCGGCGAGGACCTGCGCCTCGACGTGCCGCGAGCGGTCGAGGTAGCGCTCGACGAAACACTCGCCTCGGCCGAAGGCAGCTACCGCCTCGCGTACCGCGCTGTCATACAGCTCCGGGATCTCCTCGAGCGTCCGGGCGATCTTGAGCCCGCGACCACCCCCACCGAACGCCGCCTTGATGGCGATCGGCAGGCCGTGCTCGCGGGCGAAGGCCACGACCTCGTCGGGCCCGGTCACCGGGTCGGGCGTACCGGGCACGAGCGGCGCACCCGCGCGTAACGCGATGTGTCGTGCCGTCACCTTGTCACCCAGATCACGGATGGCCTGCGGCGACGGACCGATCCACGTCAGACCCGAATCGAGGACGGCCTGCGCGAAGTCCGCGTTCTCCGACAGGAAACCGTAGCCCGGGTGCACCGCATCGGCCCCGGACTGCTTCGCCGCGGCGACCACCTTGTCGATCACCAGGTAGGACTCGCCCGGCGTCGTGCCGCCGAGCGCGAAAGCCTCGTCGGCCATCCGGACGTGCAGCGCGTCGCGGTCGGGATCGGCGTAGACCGCGACCGACGTGTACCCGGCGTCCTTACAGGCGCGAACGACGCGGACCGCGATCTCGCCCCGGTTGGCGATGAGCACCTTCTGCACTGTTCAGCCTCCAGTCGTGCGCGCGCGGCGCAGGAATGCAGACTACAAGGGGCGTGTCGGCGGGGAGCCGAAGAGCAGGATGCGTCACATGAGCAGGTGGTTACTGCCACGCCCGCACGTAGTCGACCTGCAGCTCAGCGGGGAACTGCGACGTGGCATCGGGCTGGTTTCCCGGAGTCGCGGCGTTGCCCAGCGCGAGTTCGAGGATCAGATAGAAGCGCTGGTCGAATGGCGCCGGCTGCGTCAGGCCGGCGGCTTGCCAGCTCGAGGTCTGCCAGCAGGTCGCGCCGTCGTATATGAACTGGAAGCTGGTGGGTGACCAATCGACGGCATAGGTGTGGAATGCCGACGCCGAGCTCGGTACCGAGCAATAGTTGCCGGGCGCTCCACTGACTCCCATTCCGAGCATGGTCGCCAACGTGGTGGCCGGTTGGAAGTGCAGGTGCGGAGAGACGATGCCGGGGTAGTTCCCCCAGGCTTCGGCGATGTCTATCTCGCCGGAGTTCGGCCAGGATCCGTACACCGAATTCTGCGGCATCATCCACAGCGCCGGTTGCAAGCCCTGACCGGCCGGGAACTTGGCTCGGATCTCGAATCGTCCGTACCTCTGGGAGAACAGCCCGTAGGACTGGATCATGCCGCTCTGGTAAGGCGTGGAGATGACCGTGCAGTTGGTCGGAGCCGACCGGGTAGCGCGAAGGGTCAGCACGCCGCTACCCACCGAAACGTGGGTTGCGTCGTTGACGTAGCACTCGTCGCCGGAATGGAATCCGGTCTTGGCGGTCTCGACGGTCTGCCATTTGCGGTAATCGAGGGTGCTGTTGCTGAACTCGTCGTCGAAGGTGCAGGTGCGATAGCCATATCCGCTCGAGATGCGTTCGCCACCGCAGCTCGATTGCGTGCCTCGCCCATCGGCCGGTGCGTTTCCCGGGACTAAGACGACCGCGGTCAATGTGGCCACCGCGGCAGCGCACCTTACAAGTCGACGGGTGATCGGCATCGGCGAATCAAACCGTGGTTGCGTGAGCCGCGCAAATTCGGGAGAGTGACCACGAAGTGTGACATCCGGCTCAACCCGCTATCGCGGGGTCATTTCCACACTCGCACGTAATCGACCTGGGTCGTGGCCGGCAACGGCGTGGAGGACGCCTTGAAGGCGTTGGTGTCGACTCCCAGAGCCTGGGTCAGTGCTACGAGGAACGGCTGGTTGAACGGCGCCGGGCTCGCCAGCGGAGCGGCCGGTACCCAGTTGTTCACCAGGCACGTGCTGCCGTCGTACTTGATCGTTATCGTGTGCTGCGTCCACTCGGCGACGTACTCGTGGAACTTCGTCGGATCGGAGATCCGGCAGTCGTACTTGGTGACGAGATTGGTATTTGCGGTGGCGTTGAGCGGGGCCGGCGCGGCGTCGTAGTGGATGAACGGAATGGCAAGGTCGGGGTACTGGCTGTAACTCTCGGCGATGTCGATCTCGCCGGACTTCGGCCAGGCGCCGTACTTGTTCTGATCCTGCGGCCACAGCCACAGCGACGACTGCAGGCCGGCTACCGTCGCCGCGGGGAACTTGGCCCGTACCGCGAATCGGCCGTAGGCCTGGCTGAACGCGCCCCACGTCGACACGCTGGCGCTCGTGTACTGGGTCGTGTAGTTACCGTACGGATCCGTGCAGGTGAACGGCGCGGTCTCGCGCCGTACGGTCAGATTGAGGTAACCGCCGGAGACCGAGACGTTCTTCGTGCTGTCCACCATGCATTCGGGGCCGGAATGGAAGCCGGAATCGGCGGTGCGCTGGACCGTCCACTTGGACCGGTTCAATGTTGTCCCGCTGAATTCGTCGTCGAACGTGCACTGCCACGTCCCGCCGGTCGGTTTCGCGATGATCGTCGCACCGCACAAGGTCGCCGCGGAGGATGCCTTGGTCTGGAGGTCCGAGCCGCCGACAGCCCCGTGGGCGCCGGAGATGCCACCACTGGTGGCGTCGATGGAGGCTACGGGTTGCCCGGCGCTGCCCTGGACCTGCGCCCGGCTCTCCACCCGGCTCGGCGCCTGAGCGGCACTGCTGGTGCCCGCCGGCGCCGCCGACGTTGATGCCGCGGCCGTCGTGGGGACGGCCGACACCGGGGCGGCTGCCTGGCTGGTGGTGGCCTGCGGAGACGGCATGGCAGCCGAGCTGCTGGCCGGTGCCGTCGACGACCGGCCGGCTGGGTGGGCGGCTCTGGTGGTGGGGCTCGCACCGCTGAGGGCGGCACCGCTGGAGCCGAAACTCGGCAGTTGGCCGGTGGCGATCACGCCCAGGGTGAGAAGCGAGAGGGCGTACCCCAACGGTCGGATCCGCATGCATGCCGTCCAATGCGTTCGCGACGGCACCCGCGCTTGGGCAGGGCCGCCAATGGCTCCCCGCATCGAATGGCCGCGTCCCGCAACGCGACCGACCTAAGCTAACACGAACCACACACGCCTTGCAAAACGCGGATTTCACACGCGCAACTCGGCCAGCCGGCTCCTGCACTGGCCGGCCACCTCTTTGACCTCCGCCAGCGTCCGGCGCAGATCCATCTGGCGGGCGCGCAGGTCCCCGGCGATCTCGTCCAGCCGCGCGAGCAGGGTCTCCAGCTGGCGCCGCTCGGACGACGCGGCGCCGTCGTACATGTCGACGATCTCGCGGCACTCGCCGAGCGTCATGCCGAAGCGCTTTCCCCGCAGGATCAGGCGCAACCGGGCCCGGTCGCGCTGGCTGTACACGCGGTTCGCGCCAGCCCGCTGCGGCGTGAGCAGGCCTTCGGCTTCGTAGAACCGTAGGGTGCGGGTCGTGACGCCGAGCTCGTCGGCGAGCTCGCCGACGGTCCAGGTCCGGTTCGCTTCCGATTTCGCGGCCATGGAGCTATGTTATTGACGTTGACGTAAACGTCAATCTACGAGGAGCTGCGATGTCCTTCGAGCTGTCCGGAGATCACGAGACCTTCCGCAAGGTGGTCCGCGACTTCGCCGAAGGTGAAATCGCCCCACACGTCGCGCAGTGGGATCGCGAGCATCGCCTGCCGCTGGACGTCGTCACGAAGATGGGCGACCTGGGGCTGTTCGGCCTCGTGGTGCCGGAGCAGTACGGCGGCTCGGACGCCGACTTCACCTCGCTGTGCGTGGCGATCGAGGAACTCGGCCGGGTCGACCAGTCGATCGGCATCACGCTCGAAGCCGGCGTCGGCCTCGGCATCAACCCGATCCTGACCTTCGGAACGGACGAGCAGAAGGCCCAGTGGCTACCAGATCTGGTCGCCGGGCGGGCGCTGGCCGCGTTCGGCCTGACCGAGCCGGAAGCAGGCTCGGACGCCGGTGCCACCAAGACCCGCGCGCACCTCGCCGACGGTCACTGGACGATCAACGGCTCGAAGGCGTTCATCACCAACTCGGGCACCGACATCACGTCGGTCGTCACCGTCACCGCGAAGACCGGTGGCGGCACCGGCTCGGCCGCTCAGATCTCCGCGATCCTGGTACCGGCCGGGACGCCGGGGCTCACCGTCGAGCCGGCGTACGACAAGCTCGGCTGGCACATCTCCGACACCCACGGACTTACCTTCGACGACTGCATCGTCCCCGAAGCGAACCTGCTCGGCGAGCAGGGGCGCGGCTTCCAGCAGTTCCTGACCGTGCTGGACGACGGCCGCATCGCGATCGCCGCGCTCGCCGTCGGGCTGGCGCAGGGCTGCCTCGACGTCTGCCTGAAATACGCCCAGCAGCGGCACACCTTCGGCGCGCCGATCGGATCACGCCAGGCGGTGGCGTTCTCACTCAGCGACCTCGCGGTGTCCCTGGAGGCGGCCAGGCTGCTGACGTACAAGGCGGCCTGGCTCAAGGACACCGGCCGCCCGGCCGCCCAGGTCAAGCAGGCCGCGTCGGTCGCGAAGCTCTACGCCACCGAGGCAGCCGTCGATGCCACGCGTACCGCAACTCAGATCTTCGGCGGCAACGGCTTCATGGAGGAGTTCCCGGTGGCGCGCTTCTATCGCGACGCCAAGGTGCTCGAAATCGGCGAGGGCACATCCGAGGTGCAGCGGATGCTGATCGCCCGCGGCCTCGGCCTCCCGGTCGCGTGACGGGCAAACGGACGATCATGCGTGGCCCGGTGAGCCCATGAGCGAGAAGGAGATTGCGGCCGCTCGCGAGGCCACCCTGACGCCGCCGGACCGGGCGGCGGCCAAGCTCGCCGCGCAGCACAAGCTGTACGTGCGTGACCGTATCGCGCTGCTGGTCGACGCCGACACGTTCGTGGAGGACGGGCAGCTCGCGAACGCACTCGACACCGGGCTGCCGGCCGACGGCGTGGTCACCGGTCAGGGACT
>JAODNL010000403.1 GCA_025465405.1 Pseudonocardiales bacterium
ACTTCACAGCACCCTCGATATGCCCACCGTCATACGCCGACGTGTCCTCATCAACCTCGACGAACACGACACCAGGGGACTTCAAGTTCTCCTCGGCCCAATCGGCCGAAACCAGCACATCTGCGCGGCTCATGATCTCTCCTCAAATGCATAGATTTAGTACGGATAACGAGTGCGGCCACAGGGCTGCGGCCGAGCCGGGAAGCGGGATGTGTCGAGCTACCCGGTCAGCGGATGCGACACAGGCAGCTGCCCACACGGCACAGGTCGACCGTGCGGCGAGAAGTGAGCGGAGTGCTCACGGCGCAGAGCGCGATGCCCATAGCTGAACACACTAACGGCCACGTCCAGAGCGGGGCCAATCACACTCGGTCAGTTCGGGGCCTCGAACACGACATCATCGGCCGAGCCGCAGACGAGCAGGCCGGCGGCCATCGGCTGGAGCTCGTCCAGGCGCAAGCCGTACGGCAGTGGCGGCAGCGGAATCGGCACGTTGAGGCTCGGCATCAGCTGCGTGACGACGAGGCGGGGCAGGCTGATCCCGGCAACCGACAGGCCGCGCACCCGCAGCCACACCGCGCCGCCGGCGACGGTCAGGGCGGCCGCACCGCTCACGCGCGCGAGCTGGCTGACGCCGGGTACCGGCAGCGACGCCGAGGCGACGAGCCGCCCGCCGTCGTCACTGAGCATCAAGCCAGGGATGCGGCTGACCCGGGCGAGCTCGCCGTAGGGCAGGAGAATGCGCCCCTCCACACGCTCGCAGGGCAGCTCGGTGGCGCGGCCGCCGAGCAGCTCGCGCAACGGAAGCACGGCGTTGTGCAGGTGCGCATCCAGGGTCGCGCCCACGATCTCGCCGATCCGCAGGCCACCGCCCGAGACCTCGATGTCCCGGTAGCGGCCGCGGAGCGCCTGGGTCAGGAAGGGTGTGCCATGGATTCGGACGGTGGCCGGATGTCCGAACGGTTCGGACAGGTACGCCGCGGCCTTGCGCTCGGCGAGCGCCGCGCAGATCCGGTCGGCCAGCGCCGATCCGAGCGCCACCACCACCACCACGGATACGCCGACGAGCAGCGTGGTCACCACGGCGCGCCTCGCAACCCCGGCCCGGCGATCAGGCGCGGATGGCGAGGCAGAGCAGGAACGCGACCGGCGCCAGCAGACTCAGCGGCAGCAGCGCGCTGAGCACCGGACGGACGCGGCGCGCGAAACCAGCCTCGGGCACCGGCGTTGCGTACTCGATGAAGGCGGTGGCCACGGCGAAGAACGCCACGAGCGCACCAACCGCGGCGCCGACGAACGTCCCCCGCCCGGCCAGGAAGTTCGCCTGGTTCTCCAGCATCAGGTGGCCGACCGACCCACCGAGTCCAGCCGACGCGACGACCGCGAGCAGGCCGCGGGCGACGGCCGGGTCGAAGCGCGGAGCCGGCATCACCAGGTCGACGAGGTACCCGACTATCAGCGCACCCGCCGCGGCCGCGACCACGCCAGAGACGACCTTGCCGCCCGTCGAGGACGTGGAGAACTCGTGCCGCAGCTGGAGCAGCGCCGGCAGCGCGACGACGCCGACGACGGCCATCGCCACCGCGCCGAGCGACTCGACGATGCGCAGGCGGGCCGCGCCGCGCATCAGCTGGTGCACGAACATCACCGGCAGCGAAAGACCGAACACGATCAGGAGCGTGCCGAGCCGGCCGTGCGGCCAGATCGACACGGTGACGTCCGCCCCGCCCGCGGCGAGCGCGGCGACGACGACCGCACCCTTCGCGCCCGGCAACCGCGTCCCGAATACCCAGGCGAGCACGAGCAGCGCCTGGACGACCGCGACCGCGATCAGCAGCGCCAGCGCGCTGGTCCGCGCCGCCCACGCCAACCCGGCACCGGCGAGCACGGCGACGACCAGGCTGCCCAGGTGGTTGAGCTCGACGTTGTCCTGGGGCAGGTCGCCGTCGGGCGGATGGCCGTCGGGCGCCTGCTCAATCACGCACGCCATCGTCCCAGACGCTCGGCGCCGGAACGACGTCTCGCACCCATGCCGCTATGCGCTCCACCAGCGCCGGCGTGGTGGCGGTCTCGGCGTGCCCCATGCCCGGCTCGATCCAGACCGTCGCGTTGGGCGCCGCGGCTGCCAGCAGGTCGACGTGGCGGGCCGGGAAGTACTGGTCGGCGTCGCCGTGCACGATCAGCAGCGGCGTCGGAGCGATGCGACCGGCCACGTCGGCGGGCGACTCCGGCACGTCCACCCACCCGTCCGGCGACAGCCGGGTGCGGCGCACCAGGCGGCACACCAGCCGGCCGGACCGGGTCTCGCACACCCAGTGCACGACGCGCATGGAACGCGTCCCGCGCTCGAACCACGCCCCAGGCGAGCTGACGCTCACGACGGCGTCGGCATCGCCGCCGAGACCCGCGTAGCGCAGGACGACCGACCCGCCCATCGACCAGCCGAGCAGCACGACCTGCTCCTGGCCATCGGCGCGCAGCCGCGCCACCGCAGCCTCGAGATCGTGCACCTCGAGCGCACCAACCGTGCTCAGGCCACCCGACCGGCCGTGCCCGCGGAAGTCCGGCGCCAACACCGCCGCCCCCGCACCCGCGAGTTGGCGACAGATCCGGCGCACGGCCGGCGCACGCGACGATCCGGTGAACCCGTGCGCGACCACATAGCCCAGTCCCTGCCCGGGCGCGGGCCAGTAGCTCGCGGACAGCCGGACACCGTCGCGAGTCGCCAACGCGATTGTCTGTAGGTGGGGCACACCCGCTATTCTTCCGGCAAGACTTCTCAGTCGAGGGCAGCGCCGCCCGCCGGGGCACGGCAGTGTGGCCGATTCCCGAGAACCACCGCCCGGTCACTCCGATTTGGGAGGCGCGCGTGGAGCTCATACTGCTCACCGAAGCCAGCCAGCCAACCACCGAAGTCCTGCCCTCGCTCGGGCTGCTGCCGCATCACGTCACGGTCCTGCCGCTCGACGCGGCTGCCCTGGTCGACCGGCCGCTGGGCGACGTCGTCCTCGTCGACGCGCGCCGCGACCTTGCCGGGGCGCGGTCGTTCACCCGCGTGCTGTCTGCGGTCGGTGTGCCCGTCCCGGTGCTCGCGGTACTGACCGAGGGTGGCTTGATCGCGCTGTCCGCCGAATGGGCGATCGACGACATCGTGCTCGACACGGCCGGCCCCGCCGAGCTGGACACCCGCATCCGGCTGGCGATCGACCGGCGGGCCGCGGTGTCTGACTCCGCGCCCGAGCAGGTCGACATCGGTGACCTGACCATCGACGAGACGACCTACACCGCCCGGCTGTCCGGGACAACGCTCGATCTCACCTACAAGGAGTTCGAGCTGCTGAAGTTCCTCGCCCAGCATCCGGGCCGCGTCTTCACGCGGTCCCACCTCGTCCAGGAGGTCTGGGGCTACGACTACTTCGGCGGCACGCGAACGGTCGACGTGCACGTGCGGCGGCTGCGGGCCAAGCTCGGGCCGGAGCACGAGGTGATGATCGGGACGGTCCGCAACGTCGGCTACAAGTTCGTCCGGCCGTCGGCGGAACCGTCCGGGCCGCGCCGGATCGTGGCCTCGCCGGTCGACGAGTCCGATTCGGCCGACGTGGACGACAGTCTCGACGCGACCCTGTAGGCGCCTCGCCCGATAGCGTTCGGGCATGCCGTTGTCGATTGCCACGCCGGCTCTGCTCGATGACGCGTCCGGCGGCGAGGTGC
>JAODNL010000426.1 GCA_025465405.1 Pseudonocardiales bacterium
CGGCACATGTCCTTTGCCGTCGGCCTACACCGTTGCCTCGGCTCGCATCTGGCCCGGATGGAGATGGTGACGGCGCTGAAGCGGTTCCACGAGCGCATTCCTGCCTACACGGTTACCGACGGCGAACGAATCATCTATCAGTCGATCCCCGGAATCCGCCAGGCAGTGAGGATTCCGATCACGTTCTCACTGGCCTGACGCCAAGCGATCACGTCATCCGGCCGCGAGCCTGAAGGCCCTCGACTGCAGCGATGACCCGTCGACTATGTGCCGTCTCGGGCGGGTGACTGGCGAGCCATCTTCCGCAAGGCCGACTTGCGTACCTTACCTGCCGGCGTCCGAGGGAAGTCGGTGAACCGCGCCCGGATCTCCTCGGGCCATTTGTATTTCGCCAGACCCAACGTTATGAGGTGCTCGCGAATTCGGGGCAGCGACGGCACGCCGTGGCCGGCCGCGGGACGGATAAACGCGCAGCCGTGCTCGCCAGTGCGGGTGTCAGGGGCGGCGACCACAGCCACGTCGGCGACCTCTGGCATCGACGCCAGCGCTGCCTCCACCTCGGATGCGCTCACGTTGAGTCCTGACCGGATGATGATGTCCTTCAACCGGTCCAGCACGGTGACGTAGCCGCGTTCATCTACCGAGCCGATGTCCCCGGTGCGGTACCACCCCTGGTCGAATGCGCCGGTATTCATGGCGGGGTCGACGTATCCACTGAACAGGTCGGGCCCACGGGTGATGATCTCGCCCGTGCCGGTGCGGTGGTGGCTGCCCCGTTCGTCGCGGATGCGGACGTCGACACCGGTGCACAGGTGGCCGTCGGTGGCGGCGCGCACCAGCAGCGGGTCCGCACTGTTGCCCAGGGAGATGCTGGGATGCACGGTGCACCCGTATCCCTTCACGGCCGTGACACCGAGCGCGTCAGCGCGCTCGATCAGTTCCCGGGTCACGGCAGCTCCGCCCAGAGCGGCGACGTCGATGAGCCGGTGATGCTCCGGCGTGCAGCGCGGATCGTCCAGCAGGCTTTGCAGAAACAATGGCGCCCCGCTGCCGGCGGCCAGTGCATGCGTCTGCATCAGCTCGAGCACGTCACCGGCGTCCCAATAGTCCATCAGATGCACGTCGTGGCCCGCCAGCGGAGGAACCAGCAATGACACCAGCATTCCGGTGACGTGGCTGACCGGTGACGTACTCAGCAGACCCCGAGTCCGTTCAGCCAGCAGAGGAGCCATGTGCTGACGTATCTCGGCACACAGCGCCCGATGGCTCAACAGCACACCCTTCGGGGTGGCAGTGCTGCCCGAGGTCCACCCGATCACCGCTGGGGCCGCGGGATCGAGCCGGATCTGGTTGTGCTCTGCTTCAGATGCGGTCAGCGTGCCGAAACCGATCGCCGCTGACGGTTTCGCGCCGTCGCCAACCACGAAAAGGTGCTCCAGCTTCTCCAATTGCCAATGCCGCGAGGTGATCTCCTCGACGATGGCGCCGTCACCGCGAGGGCTCTCGATGATGACCGCGCGTGCCTGAGAGGTCCGCAGGGCATGCGTGACGTAGGAACTTCCCGCCGCGTGGGAGATCGGTACCAAGACGGCCCCGGCGTGCACGAGGCCGTAGAAGACTGCGGCCGCTTCCACGCTGTTAGACAGTTGGAACGCGACGGGATCGCCGGGGACGATGCCCAGTCGCCGAAGTCCAGTGCCCACGCGCCGTCCTAGATCTGCCACGTCGCGCAACGACATCCGATGCATCCCGTCCCGGGAATGCACCGCGAACACTCGCTCCCGAGAGGAGTGCAGCGCGCTTGCCAACAGATCGCGGAGTGTCTCGCCGCTCCACCAGCCTTCGGCGCGGTAGCGGGCGCAGAGCTCGGGTTCGGGTTCAACAGTCGTAAAGGTCGTCATGGCAGCCTCCACGATCAGCGTGGTATACACGTAAAGTTAGGTCAAGACTATCCTATGATCCGCGGGCGATGGAGAATCCGATGAACAACTTCGACGATGCCCTCTACGGACTTCCGGCAGAAGTCAACGTCGAGGCCCAAGGACCGGTGCGGCTGGTCACGCTGAACCGTCCCGACGATCTCAACGGTGCCAACCATGCCATGCATCGCGCGCTGGCCGGGCTGTGGAAGCGCCTCGGTGAAGACACCGAGGCGCGCGTGGTCATCCTCACAGGCAGCGGGCAAGCTTTCAGTGCCGGTGGAGATTTCGGCTACATGCAGGAGAACATCGACGACGAAGCGATGCGCGCACAGACAATGGCCGAAGGCCGCGCGATCATCGAAGGCATGGTGCGGTGTCGGTTGCCGGTCATCGCCGCCGTCAACGGACCCGCGGTCGGACTGGGATGCAGTCTGGCCGTGTTGTCCGACATCGTGTTGATGGGCGAAGGTACCTTCCTGGCCGACCCGCACTTGCGGATGGGCTTGGTGCCCGGTGACGGTGGCATGACCTGGCCCATGCTGACCAGCCTCTCGCGGGCCAAGGAGTACCTGTTCCTAGGCTCGCGGATTCCTGCCGCGGACGCCGTCAGCATGGGCCTGGCGAGCCGCGTCGTGGCACCCGAGAAGCTTCTCGACGAAGCCCTCGCGCTGGCGCTGCGACTGGCCGACGTGCCGGCCGCGGCCCTTCAGACCACCAAAAGGGCCCTGAACGCCTACCTGGATCAACAGCTCGACAATGCCTTCGCGGTCGCACTGTCCGGGGAGTTGGACAGCATGCACTCCGAGGAACACCGGTTGGCGGTCGCCGCGGCCCGGTCCAAGGCGGCGGCCGCCCAGTCACGTCAAGGGTGAGCCGACAGGAACTCGGTGACCGGTCCAGGTGCCGTAGGCCTGCGGTGATCAGCGGGGCTACGGCATCACCGGCGACGTCCACCACGCCGTCGTTGCTGCGGCGGCGATAGGCGATTCCGGCCGCGATGATCGCTACTTTGAAATAGCCAAGCGCCAGGTGAAAGTTCCAGTGCTGCAACGATTTGCCGGATGCCATCGCATTGGTTGTCGGTGTCACCTCAGCCAAGCCTTCCTGAGTTCATTCTTTCGCACCTTGCCGGAGGCTGTGCGGGGTAGCTCGTCGACCACTTGAAGCTCCTCGGGCCATTTCGGCTTGGCCACACCCATTCCGGCCAGATGGCCGGTCAGCGCGGCCAGGGACACGTCGTCGTGGTCCCGCGCGACGACGACCGCGACCGCGCGTTCGCCGGTACGGACGTCGGGAACGCCGATGACCGCAACCTCGGCCACCGCAGAACAGCTCATCAATGCGCTTTCGACTTCTGCCGGAGAGATGTTGACTCCGTTGCGGATGATGAGGTCTTTGGCGCGTGCGGTCACCGCGAGGTGACCATCGGCGTCGAGGATGCCGACGTCGCCGGTCGTCAGCCACCCCTCGGCGTCGAACGCGGTGTTGAGGTCCGGTTGCAAGTATCCGGCGCATCGATCCGGGCCCCTGGTGAAGATCTCGCCCTCGCTACCGAGTGGCAGCACGGCACCCGAGTGATCGCGCACCTGGACCTCCACTCCATCGAGCAAGCGTCCGTCCGTGCGGATCAACTGGCGGGGGTCGTCGTCGAGACGTCCGGCACTGACCGTGGGCTGTTCGGTCAATCCATAGGAACGCAGGACGCTGATGCCGCGTCGAGATGCCTTGGTAACCAGGCTCTCTGGCACTGTGGATCCGCCGAGGATCACGTATCCCATGCGGTGGGCGAGTTCATCGGTGAACTTGGGATGGTCGATCAACGCCGACAGAAACACCGACGCGCCACCCCCGGGTGCGAGTCCCTCGGTCCGTGCCGTGTCCAGGATGAAGTCGACGTCGAAGGTGTCTACCAGGTGGATCGGGTCGCCACGGTGAATAGGTGCCAGCAGCCCCAGTGTCATTCCCGCCGCGTGCGCGATTGGCGACGCCATGATCTGGGCCGTCGCATCGGCCGGGATCATCACTTCGAGATGTCGGCGCACCTCGGCCCCGAGCGTCCGGTGGCTGTGGATGACGCCCTTGGCGGTGCCACTCGTGCCCGAGGTGAAGGCCAGCAGACACGCCTCGTCGGCGGATCGCGTGGGCGACACCTCAACCGTGGGGGCGCTGAGCAGCTCTTCGAACGAGACCAGATCCGAGCGCGGCAGGCGATCGTGCTGTCCGCCGCATACCACGACGGTGTCCAAGTTAGGCATCTGCGCGCTAGAGTCGCAGACCTCACTCAAGTAGTCACGGCTGCCGTGGCGGGCGCACGTGATCGCCACCGACGCGCCGGCGGCATTGACGATCTCGGCCAGTTCCTTGCGACCGTAGAACGACGCCACCGGGACAACGACCGCGCCTAACGCCGCCACACCAACGAAGGCGGCGATCGCCTCCCATCCGTTCGGCAGCCAGATGACGACCAGATCACCGGCCGCGACGCCGCGTTGGGACAAGCCGCCGGCGACCCGCCTCGCCGTCGCCTCCAGTGAGCCGAACGTCTCTTCGCGGCCCGCGTGCTTGGACCAGAGTCGGACGCGCTGCGTCGGATGGCGTCGAAGGCCATCAATGAGAAGGGCTCCCAGTGACGTGTCATTCCACAGACCGCTGCGCAGATACTGTTCGCGTAGTCCGGAGGGAACCCGAGCGAGGTTGTGCGGCTCGTCGACGATCATCGAGCCACCTTCGCCGTCCAGATCGGTGCCAGGGCATCCGCACCAACCTTCAGTGATGACACCGCACCCTCTCCACCAGGCCAACTTTACATGTATAGTCGTTATACCATGCGCGCTCTCAACCCACAGCCCACCAGTCGCTTTCGCCTCCGGCGATCGATCGGTGATTCTCGCCTTCGCGGCGGTCGCGGGCCATACGACACCATCGACAACGCGTGTGGCCTAGACGGCATCCCCCGCGTATGTGTGTGGCTGCCGCGATACCACGTCTGCCTCTATCCGCGTGACACGACGCAGAGCGTGATACCGCCGCTGTCGTGGCGGCGACGTCCGCGCTAGTACCGGCACGAGGCGCCCCCGGCAGCCGTTCAAGCCAACGCGGTCCTGCGCACCGGAAGGGCTGCGCGCCGTCCCTCTCGGTGTTGTCGATATCGACTGACCGACTGCCGTCAGGACAGGCGCTCGTAGATGGTCGCGTTAGCCGTGCCGCCGCCTTCGCACATCGTCTGCAGTCCATATCGACCGCCGGTGTGCCGGAGGTGATGAATCAGCGTGGCGGCAAGGCGAGTTCCCGAGCAACCCAGCGGATGACCCAGCGCAATCGCGCCGCCCAACGGATTGAGTCGGTCCAAGGCGGCGCCGACGGCGACCTGCCAGGCCAGAGGTACTGACGCGAACGCCTCGTTGACCTCGAATGCGGCGATATCGTCCAAGGACAGCCCAGAACGCTTCAGCGCTAGTGCCGTCGCGGGGATCGGACCGGTCAACATCTTCACGGGGTCGTCACCCGTCACGACCGCGGTATGCACGCGCGCCAAGGGCGTCATTCCCAGGCTCGCGGCGCGTTCCGAAGTCGTCACGACGACGGCGGAGGCTCCGTCGGAGATCTGGGAGGCGTTACCGGCAGTGATCTTCCCATGTGAGACGAACGGAGTCTTGAGCTGCCCGAGCGACTCGATCGTCGAGCCGCGCCGCACGCCCTCGTCGGACGTCACAATCGAATCAGGTGTCGGTACCGCGACGATCTCGTCGTCGAACGCACCGTCGTCTTGAGCCTTGGCGGCCCGCTGGTGCGACATCAAGGCGTACTCGTCGAGCTGGGTGCGGGAGAACCCGTATTCGGAAGCAATGAGTTCAGCACCC